>NZ_JAMDLG010000032.1 GCF_023721715.1 Parasegetibacter sp. NRK P23 | reverse complement strand
AGCCGCTTTAGAAATCTAAAATTAAGAAAATAAAAGTTCCGCAATAACACAGAATCTTTGCGTGAAATACCTAAAACAAATCCTTCACCACCCTGAAAATATCCAATCCCAGCGCGTAAGCCATCAATCCCAGCAGCAGTATCATGCCTACCATCTGTGCGTATTCCATGAACTTATCGCTCGGCTTGCGGCCGGTAATCATTTCAATCAGCGTGAACAACGCGTGCCCGCCATCCAGTGCAGGAATCGGTAAAATGTTCATCAGCGCGAGCACCAGCGAGAAAAACGCGGTAAGTCCCCAGAAACTTTCCCAATCCCAGCGGGAGGGGAACATTTTCCCGATGCTGATCACACTACCGAGTGATTCGGAAGTTTTAACTTTTTTAGAGAAGAGCAGCTTTAACTGGAGCCAGTAGGATTCCAGTGTTTCCACGCTTTTGCGGTAACCGGCGGGAAAACTTTGAAAGAAAGAGTATTCAATATTTTTTACTTCAAACATTTTGTTGAGATCGGGTTGCACGTAGATGCCGAGTATGCCGTCGTTTCCAATTGCGGCGGTTTTAGACAGCGTATCCTTACCGCGTTGTATGCCCAGCGCTATTGATTTGCCCTTGCTCTGCTTCATCATCCGGAGATAATCCTGGTAGTAAACGATGGGCGTATTGTTAATGGAAACGATCTTATCTCCTTTCTGTAGTCCGATCTTTCCTGCCGGATTTTCGGGGCCAACGCTATCGATAGGCGTATTGGGCACACGCAGATCAATAAAATTGATTGCTTTGTAGCTCACCAGTTTCCCGGCGAAATCATCGGGAATAGCGATGTTCATGGGCTGGCCATCTCTTTCAATATTGAACGTTTTGGCATCTTTCAGAATTACTTCCAAAGGTATCTTCCGGAACTTATCGATGTATTTACCATCCACGCCGGTCATTTTATCGCCATCACGCAAACCAATGCTTTGGGCGAGGGAATCAGTGGCGATGCCATAAGTAAATTTATTGGTAGGAACATAAGACTCACCCCAGTACCAGAGCATCATTGCATAGATGATAAACCCGAGGATCAGGTTCACCACTACCCCGCCCACCATGATGATGAGCCTTTGCCATGCGGGTTTGCTGCGGAACTCCCAGGGTTGGGGCGGTTGCTTCATCTGCTCTTTGTCCATGCTTTCGTCCACCATCCCGGAGATTTTCACGTAACCACCGAAGGGCACCCATCCGAGGCCATATTCCGTTTCGCCCACTTTCTTTTTGAAAAGGGAGAACCAGGGGTTGAAGAAGAGGTAGAATTTCTCCACGCGGCATTTGAACCATTTTGCGGGGAGGAAGTGGCCCATTTCATGGAGAACCACGATAATGGAGAAAGAAAGTACGAATTGGCCGGCTTTCACGGCGGTTGCGGTCCAGTCTATCGCTAACAAAGTGCTCATGTTCTCAAATATCGCAATTAAGCGGAAGGGAGGAAATAATTTTTTATTAAAGCCCGGGGCGCATTACAGGTGGATCAGGGAAGCCGCGTATTGACGGGCTTCGGCATCACTTTCGTAGTAATCTTCCAGGGTGGGGTTTTCGATGAACGGTATTTTGTCCATGGTTCTTTCGATGAGATCGGTCATATCGAGGAAGCCGATCCTGTTGCGGAGAAAGGCGAAAACGGCCAGTTCGTTGGCGGCGTTCATCACGCAGGGAAGGTTACCGCCTTTGCGGAGCGCGTCGATGGAAAGGGCCAGGTTCCTGAATGTTTTCAGGTCCGGTTCCTCGAAAGTGAGGGTATTCGGTTTCCTGAAATCGTATCTGGGAAAATCGTTTGGAATTCTTTGCGGGAAGGCCATGGCATACTGAATGGGCAGTTTCATGTCGGGAAGTCCCATCTGCGCCTTGATGCTGCCGTCTTCGAACTGTACCATGGAGTGGATGATGCTTTGCGGGTGCACCACTACCTGCACCTGATCGGGCAGGAGGTTGAACAGCCAGCGTGCCTCGATCATTTCCAGCCCTTTGTTCATGAGGGTGGCCGAGTCGATGGATATTTTGGCGCCCATGCTCCAGTTGGGGTGTTGTAAGGCGTGGTCGCGCTTAACGTTCACCAGGAAATTAGGCTTTTTGCCGAGGAACGGGCCGCCGGATGCCGTGAGAATAATCTTTTCGATGCGGTTGCGGGTTTCGCCCACCAGGCACTGGAAAATAGCGGAGTGTTCAGAATCCACGGGAATAATGGGCACCCGTTTTTCTACGGCGCGCTGCATCACGATATCGCCCGCCACCACCAGTGTTTCCTTGTTGGCGAGGGCGATGGCTTTCCCGTTGTCAATGGCTTGTAAGGTGGGACGCAGACCGGCAAATCCGACAATCGCGGCCAGCATCAGGTCGTAGCAATCCAATGCGGCCACTTCTTCCAGCGCCTTTTCACCCGCGAATACCTTTACATCCGTGGTGTTGAGGGCTAGTTTTACCTTCTGGTATTTCGACTCATCCCCTATCACCACTATATTTGGCTGGAACTTTAAAGCCTGTTCCACCAGTAATTCATCGTTGTTCTGTGCCGTGAGCACCTCGGCTGAAAAAAGATCGGGATTGGAAGCGATCACTTCTAGGGCCTGCGTTCCAATGGAACCGGTTGATCCGAATATGGCGATCCTTTTCCTGTTATTTTCTCCATTCATGTTTTTCGTTCTGCGACAAACCTAATTGATAATTCTGAATTTTGAATGTTGAATGTTGGATTTGAACCTGAACACAAGGATCAGCCCGCTTTTCCGGCCAATTGATTTAATGCGGCATTCACTTCTTCGAACCCGAACTTTTCCAATTCATTCAACATCATGCGCCGGATCTCTTCATTACAAAGATTTCCGATAGAACCTTCGTGGGTATGTTCCACACCGGTGGCGTAAGTGTAGCTTCCCTGCTCAATATCCAGGCCAATTTTTTTATAGGCATCGCGGAACGGCATGCCGTTCAGCACGGCTTTGTTCACTTCTTCCACGCTGAAGAGGTACTTGTATTTGGAATCTTCCAGTATATCTTTATTCACCTCGATATTGGAGAGCATCAGGTGCACCATGTCCAGGCAATCTTCCAACGTATCAAAAGCGGGGAACAGGTGCTCCTTCAGCAATTGCAGATCGCGGTGATAACCGGAGGGAAGATTGGTGGTCATCAGCATGATCTCGTTGGGCAACGCTTTGATGCGGTTGCAATGCGAACGCACCAATTCGAAAACGTCCGGGTTCTTTTTATGCGGCATGATGCTGGAACCGGTGGTGAGTTCGGCAGGAAAACTTACGAAACCAAAGTTCTGGTTCAGGAACAGGCACTGGTCCATAGATAGTTTCGCCAGTGTATCCGCCAGGTTACACAAAGCCTGCGCCGTAATTCGTTCCGCCTTTCCCCTGCCCATTTGTGCATACACCACGTTGTAATTCAGATCGGAGAATCCGAGCAGTTGTGTGGTCTTTTTCCTGTTGATGGGAAAAGAAGAACCGTATCCTGCCGCAGAACCTAACGGGTTTTTATTCGCCACTTCATAAGCGGCGCGCAATGTAATGATATCGTCTACCATGCTTTCAGCATACGCGCCAAACCACAGCCCGAAAGAGGAAGGCATGGCCAGTTGCAGGTGCGTATAACCGGGCAGCAGGTCGTTTTTGAAGTTTTCGCTTTGGGTGAGCAGCAGTTCAAACAGTTCCTGTGCTTTTTTCACCAGATTTTCCAGCCGGAAGCGGAGGTATAATTTCACATCCACCAGCACCTGGTCGTTGCGGCTTCGTGCACTGTGGATTTTCTTTCCAACATCGCCTAGACGCTCGGTGAGCAGGAGTTCCACCTGTGAATGCACATCTTCCACATCCGCTCCGATCGAGAATTTTCCAGATTCGATTTCCAGGTAAATGGCCCGAAGTTCATTGACGAGCAATGTCTTTTCTTCCTCCGTAAGCAAACCCACTTCCTGCAACATGGTCACGTGCGCCATGGAGCCCAGCACATCAAACGGAGCGAGGAGTTCATCGAATTCGCGGTCCTTGCCCACGGTAAATTGCTCTACAGAAGCGAGTGCGGTTGTATTTTTTTGCCAGAGTTTCATTAGAAAATTTTGGATGTTGGATGTTGAATGATGGATTGATTTTTCCGTGTTCAACAGCCTGATTTATATTTTAGCCTTCATGCCTCGTTGGAGGCCTCATCAACCCCTCTCCCTGGGGAGAGAGGCGGTCCCCCAATGTTGAAGTTGAACTATTTTTTCAAAATTCAACATTCCCAGGCGAGGGGGTAACGCCCTTACACTGCTCTAAGAAAACGTACACCTCATGTTGAACCTGAACTCCTCCCATTCAAAATTCATCATTCAAAAATTCAAAATTACTTCACCGTTTCTTCGAGCATCGCAATATACTCCTTAATACCGGTTTCAATTTCCGTCACAAAAACAAACTCGTCGGCGGTATGGCTCCTCGCGCTGTCCCCGGGGCCACATTTCAAGGCCGGGAAAGGCATCAGCGCCTTATCCGAGCAGGTGGGGGAACCATAAACGGTTTTGCCCAATGCCATTCCAGCCTTCACCAACGGGTGATCCAACTCTATTCTCGTGGAACGCATCCGCATGGAGCGTGGCGTTACTTCGGATTGTACATTATTTTTTACAATCTCCAATACCTCTTCATGTGAATAGGCATCGGTAACACGGATGTCCACGGTAAACTTGCAGAGCGCGGGCACTACATTGTGCGCTTTGTTCTCCGTTTCAATAACGGTAACACTCATTTTAACCGGGCCCAGGGTGGGCGATTCCTTTGGGAACCGGAAAGTACTGAACCACGTTATGTCCTTCAACGCTTTGTAAATAGCGTTATCGCCTTCCTCTCTGGCTGCATGTCCTGCTTTACCATGTGCCACAGCATCCAGCACCAGTAATCCTTTTTCGGCCACGGCCAGGTTCATGAGTGTAGGTTCCCCTACAATCGCGAAACTGATGGGCGGGAGCTGCGGGATCACCGCCTCAATACCATTTACGCCCGAAACCTCTTCTTCAGCAGAAGCCGCAAAGATGATGTTGTGAGAAAGTTCTTTTCTGTCGTAGAAAAAAAGGAATACCGCCAGCAAAGAAACCAGGCATCCGCCCGCATCATTGCTCCCTAGTCCGAACAGCTTTCCATCTTCCACTTCGGGTAGAAATGGATCGCGGGTATATTTAGGGTTAGGCTTCACGGTATCGTGGTGGGAATTCAGCAATATCGTCGGCTTTCCCGGATCGAAATATTTATTCAACGCCCATACATTGTTGCCGCTGCGGCTATGGTGCACGCCTCTTTCTCCAAGGAACCGGCATAAAATGCCTGCGGTCTGGTCTTCTTCCCTGGAAAATGAAGGAGTAGCTATCAGCTCTTTTAATAAGCTGATGGCCGATGTGGTGAGCGATTCAATATTGGTAAAGTTGTCGGATGTCATAGGATAATTTTATCGGATCAATGTGCCGGAAGTCTCATTCCCTGTGTTGGCTTTTAAATCATCCGCATGACCAATCAGCACTTCTTTCACACCAGAATGTATGGCCGCGAAAGCATTGTCTATTTTAGGAAGAATGCCCGCGAAAAGTTTGTTTTCCGCTTTCAACCTGGCGTAGATATCCTGGTTAATAAGCGGAACTACCGAGTTGTCATCTTCCACATTCTCCAGTACGCCTTTCTTCTCGAAACAATAAATCAGCCGGACATCGTAAAATGCCGAAAGCCCTGTTGCAAGAATGGAAGCGATGGTATCAGCATTGGTATTCAGAATATGTCCCTGTCCGTCATGTGTGAGTGGGGCCACCACGGGTATCCACCCATGCTCCAACATCGCTTTTGCTGGAGCGGCGTTTATTTTTTCTGCAGGGATATCACCAACCCAGCCGAAATCCGTTTCTTTCACCGGGCGTTTCACCGCCGGGATGAGGTTGGCATCCACGCCGGTTAACCCGATTGCGTTGCAGCCCAACGCCTGCAGGCTGGCCACCATCTTTTTGTTCACCAGTCCGCCATATACCATGGTCACCAGGTTGATGGTAGCATCATCGGTGATCCTTCTGCCATTGATGTATTTCGATTCAATGCCTAATTGCTCCCCCAGACGTGTAGCGATTTTACCACCGCCATGCACGAGGATCCTGGGCGCATTGATACAGGCGAACTGCGTTAAAAAGCGGTTCAGGTTTGCTTCATCATCAATTACGTTTCCGCCGATCTTTATTACAAACAATTGTTCCATCGTATCGCTTTGGCTTCCATTGATCGCTTGTCAACAGAAGTGATTAGTGATTACTCAACAATTCGCTGATTACCGCCTGCGCGGCCCATACCCTGTTGCCTGCCTGGCGCGTTACCAGACTGTTCTGGCTATCCAGCACTTCATCGCTCAATTCCACATTTCTTCTTACCGGGAGGCAGTGCATCACCTTTGCGTTGTTCGTACCGCGCAGCGATTCCTCCGTCAGCATCCAGGCCGGATCGTTTTCATATATCTTCCCATAATCACGGAAAGTACTCCAGTTTTTCACATATACATAATCCGCTCCTTCCAGCGCTTCGGCCTGGTTGTGCGTAATGGTAGCACCATCGGTATATGCTTTGGCCAGATGGTAGTCTTCCGGATGCGTGATCACAAAATCCGCTTCTCCCCAGGCATTGATCCATTGGGAGAAGGAGTTGGCCACACATTGCGGCAAGGCCTTTACGTGTGGGGCCCAGGTGAGTACAACTTTGGGACGTTTGGCCATGGTTCCGGTCTGTAACCTGTGTTCTGTAATCGTAATCACATCGGTTAAACTTTGCAAAGGATGCAGTGTTGCGCTTTCCAGGCTGATCACCGGCACGCCTGCATATTGCATGAACTGCTTGATGTACATTTCACTGTAATCATCGTCCCTGTTCTTCAGAGAAGGGAAGGTTCTGATACAAAGAATATCAAAATACTGCCCCAAAATCGGCGCGGCATCTTTCACGTGCTCCACCGTATTTCCACTCATGATGGCGCCTTCTTCAAACTCCAGTGCCCATCCTTCCTTGTCCACGTTGAACACGATGGGGTCCATGCCCAGGTTAGCGGCGGCCACCTGCGTGCTGAGGCGGGTACGCAAACTGGGGTTTAGGAACAACAGACCAATACGTTTACCCGCACCTAAACTGCGGTCCTTAAAAGGATCGGCTTTGTAGGCCAGCGCCTTTCGCACCAGGCTGTTGATGTCCCCCGCATCCTGAACCGAAATAAAATTCTTCATGGTGTTTGCTATGGTTTAAATGCTTCCCTTCATTGAGTGAGGTGGAATGCTATTTAAAAAACTTTATCGTATGCCCATTCCCTTTTCCCGAAACAATAAAACTACCGCCTATGCGCTTACGGGAACGCTTTTCAGTTCAGCGGCCAATGCTTCGAGGAAGCGATCAGCATGCGCCTTTGTGATGTTCAGTGCCGGCAGCAGCCTGATTACATTGGGTTTCGCCTCCCCGGTAAATATCCTGTGTTTGAACAACAGGTTCTTCTTCACCTCACTGAGTTCAGCAGGCAATTCAATACCAATCATCAATCCCCTGCCCCTTACTTCAGTGATGCCTGTAAATCCTTTGAGTTGTTCTATCAGGTAATTACCCACTTCGGCTGCATTGGCCATCAGGTCATCTTTTTCCATCACTTCCAGCACCGCCAGCGCCGCGGCACATGCCAGGTGATTGCCGCCAAACGTGGTGCCCAGCATACCGAATTTGGGTTGAAGCTGAGGCGCAATGGAAATAGCGCCTATCGGGAACCCGTTGCCCATACCTTTCGCCATGGAATAGATATCCGCTTCAGTACCGCTGTAATCGTGTGAGTAGAAAATCCCGGTTCTGCCATAGCCGCATTGCACCGAATCTGCAATATACACGGCGCCATAATCATTACACAAAGACCTGATGGCTTGGAGGAAATCAATAGAAGCTTCCCGGATACCGCCTACGCCCTGAATACCTTCCACAATAACCGCCGCCACTTGTTTTCCGTGTTCCGAGAAATAACCATGCAATGCCGTTACATCATTGAAAGGCAGGAAAACCACGTTATCCGTTTGGTTTACCGGCGCCACGATGGCCGGGTTATCTGTAGCCGCTACTGCAAGTGAAGTTCTTCCATGGAAAGATTTGGAGAAAGCGACGATTTTCTTCCTGCCGGTATGGAAAGAAGCCAGTTTCAACGCGTTCTCATTCGCTTCCGCGCCAGAGTTGCACAAGAAAAGCTGGTAGTCTTTTTTGCCGGAAACAACACCCAGTTTTTCCGCCAGTTGTTGCTGAACGGGAATTTTAATGGAGTTGGAATAGAACCCCACCTGATGCAGTTGTGTTTCCAGCCGCTGCACATAATGCGGGTGCGTATGTCCGATAGAGATCACGGCATGACCGCCATACAAATCAAGGTATTCATTCCCTTTATCATCCCATACCTTAGCACCTTCGGCTTTCACGATGGTGATATCATTTAATGGGTAAACGTCGAATAGTTTCATTTTAATGTTTCATGTTGAATGTTGAAAGATGAATTAACCTTGTGTTTAATTAGAACAGGTTTATATTCAGTTTTCAATATTCATGGTTAATAGATTGTGGTTGCTTTTATACAACCGCATCATTCATCAGAACCCAATACTCTTCATATTCAATCCACTCCGCTCGTTCAGTCCGAACATCAGGTTCATATTCTGTACTGCCTGACCGCTGGCTCCTTTCAGCAGGTTGTCGATGGCGGAATGGACCACCAGTTTAGACCCTACTTTTTCGGGCTGGATCACGCATTTATTGGTGTTCAACACCTGTTTCAGGTAGATGGGTTCCCTTGATGCCGTGGTGAACGGGTGATCTTTATAGAAGTCTTCAAACAGCACGTACACTTCTTCCGCTGAAAGCGCGCATTCCAGTTGGGAACTGATGAAAATTCCTCTGGTAAAATCGCCTCTCCAGGGTACAAAATTGATCCCTCCATCCGCATCAGGCTGCAATTGCTTTACCGATTGACCGATTTCTTTCAGGTGCTGGTGCGTCAGCGTTTTATACGCCTGGATATTGTTCGCTCTCCAGGAGAAATGAGAAGTGGCCGCCAGCGATTGTCCTGCGCCGGTTGAACCCGTAATGCCTGTGGTGTGCACTTCTTTTAAAATTCCAGCCTTCGCGAGTGGCAGTAATCCCAGTTGAAGCGCCGTGGCAAAACATCCGGGGTTGGCGATATTGTTCGCGGAACGGATGGCATCCCTGTTCAATTCCGGCAATCCATACACAAAAGTACGGTCGCCGATCACTGCTTTTTCAGCCAGGCGAAAATCCTGCGAAAGATCGATGATTTTCACGTGTGCCGGCCAGTGATTTTCTGCCAGGAATGTCCGTGCTTCTCCGTGCCCTACACATAAAAAAAGTACGTCAATATCATCATGGAACTTTTCGGCGAAACGAAGTTCCGTATCACCGATGAGGTCGGGGTGCACGGCGTGTACGGGTTTGCCCGCATTGCTCCTGCTGTGCGCAAAACTGATGGACACTTCGGGGTGGTTGATCAGCAAACGAAGCATTTCTCCGCCTGTATAACCCGCTCCGCCTATTATTCCGACTTTTAACATGAGTGAAATTTTGGATGTTGGATGCTGAATTTATAATCAATTACTTTCCTTCACCTGGTGGTAAATCATCGTTTGGTTGCCGAAGATCTTACTGAAGCCACGCACATCTTCTCCGCTCCATCCGTTGTTCATCTCACCATACTTACCAAATTTACTGCTCATGAGGTCGAAGCTGGATTCGATGCCTGAAACAACGAAATGGTAAGGCTTCAGCTGCACAAATACATCACCGGTAACATTTTCCTGAGAGCTGATGAAGTAGGCTTCTATGTCGCGCATTACGGGATCCATGATCTGTCCTTCATGCAGCCAGTTGCCGTAGAACAATGCCAGTTGGTCTTTCCAGTTGAGCTGCCATTTGGTGAGCACGTGCTTTTCCAGCGCGTGGTGCGCTTTCAGGATCACCATGGGAGCGGCGGCTTCAAATCCAACGCGGCCCTTGATTCCGATAATGGTGTCGCCCACATGTATATCGCGGCCCACGCCGTATTTCCCGGCGATAGACTGAAGGTTAATGATCGCATCTGTTGGATGCTCGAAAGACTGATCATTCACAGCTTTCAGCTCTCCTTTTTCAAAGCTAAGCTTCACTTCTTCGGTACCGGTGGCGGTCACCTGCGTGGGCCATGCTTCTTCGGGTAATACTCCCCGTGAGTTGAGGGTTTCTTTTCCGCCCACACTTGTTCCCCACAGGCCTTTGTTGATGGAATACATGGACTTTTCAAAGTTCATGTCCACATTCTTGCCCTTTAGGTAAGCGATCTCTTCTTCGCGACTGAGTTTCAGGTCACGGATCGGGGTGATGATTTCCACGCCGGGGATCATGATATTAAAAATCATGTCAAAGCGCACCTGGTCATTTCCGGCACCGGTACTACCGTGTGCCACGGCATCGGCGTTCAGTGTTTTCACGTGCTCCGCGATGTGTAAAGCCTGGCTCAGGCGCTCCGCGGAAACACTGAGGGGATAAGTATTGTTCTTCAGCACATTTCCATATACCAGGAAACGGATGATGGAATCGTAATAACTTTTCACCGCGTTCACGGTGGTATGCGTTTTCACACCCAGCTTGTAGGCGTGTTGTTCAATCTTTTCCAGCTCTTCCCGCGTAAAACCTCCGGTATTCACGATAATGGAGTGCACTTCGTAACCTTTGTCTTCACCGAGATATTTAACACAGTAGGAGGTATCCAGACCTCCGCTGAAACCGAGTACAACTTTTTTAGCCATGATAATTGATTGCAGAAATGATTGAATGGGTTAAAAATGGAAGAGCGACCGGATAAAAGAAGATTTCTCTTTTCCCAGGCGCAGGAGCTTCACGAGCCTGTTCTGTTTGAAACGCAGCAGGCGTTCGTACACTTTCGATTTTTCTTCGAAATGTTCTTTGGTCTCCTTTGGTTCGTAATGATCTTTCGGATCGTAGAGCATGGCGGTGCACATGCAGTTCTTACGCTCCTTGCTCATCAGGATGTCGTAGTTCACACAGCTTTTACAGCCGGCCCAGAAAGCTTCATCCTGGGTGAGTTCGGAGTAAGTCACGGGTTCATACCCGAGTTCGCTGTTGATCTTCATCACAGCGAGACCGGTGGTTAGACCAAACAGCTTTGCATCGGGGTATTTTTCGCGACTGAGGTCGAATATTCTTTTCTTGATTCCTTTGGCGACGCCACTTTTCCTGAATTCGGGGGAAACGATCAGCCCGCTGTTGGCCACATATTCGCCTTCCCAGGTTTCAATATAGCAGAAGCCCACCCAGGTACCATCGGGGGTATGGGCGATAACGGCTTTTCCTTCCTCCATTTTCGTGGCAACGTATTCGGGAGAACGTTTGGCGATGCCTGTTCCACGCGCTTTCGCGGAAGACTCCATTTCGTCGGTAATAGTGGTAGCGTAGTGTTTATCATCAGGAGTAGCTACTCTGATAATAATGGATTGATTTTCCAACTCTGTAAATTGTAATATGATTGTAATACAGTCAGAAAACACGTATCGTGTCAGGTATAACGGGGGGATTTTTCCACTGACAGGGGCTAGGGGTTACCTGCTCGTCCTGTCAGACACCACGTCGTGGTCTCGGTAAAAAAGAAAACACAAAATCAGTTACAATCCTGGCATTGATTGAGGTAGTGTGATGAATATGGTTTGCCTGGTTGTTCAACTTCAGTTCTATATTAGTTGTGAATGAATTCCTTGTGTTTTTTGGATACGCAAAACTAGGATAAATTCCAAAGAGTGGGGAGATTTTTTGGGGGAATTTTGAATTTTGAAATTGGAATTTGAAATCCGGATTACAACATAATGATTAACAGCATATTATATTAATACTGAAAAGATAAATTAACATTAATCTCTCTAATTCGTGGAAGAATAAACTATGATACCGCGAGCAGGCAATCTGCCGCCATCCAGCTGTTTCGAAGGATGTTCATCATCAACCGTTCCTTTATGCAAAATCCAACATTCGAAGTTGAAATTGCTTACACCCTGAACTTCAACAATTCGTCCGCAATTTTTCTATCGTTACTCAATCTGGGTACTTTGTTCTGTCCGCCGAGTTTTCCGAGTTGTTTCATGTAGTCGATAAAGCCATTTCTGCGGATGGGCGTCAGTTTCAGCGGCGCGAGTATATTGCCGGTGATGAGGTCATCGTAATAGATATTCTTCTTGCGGAGGTTGGTGTTCACCATTTCGGAGAAAGCCTCCAGGTTTGCCGGCACTTCTTCGAATTCGATGAACCATTCGTGGTAAGATTGGCCATCGACCTGGCTGATGAATGGCGCCACGGTAAATTCAGTAATGCGCGTGCCGGTTTCTTCAGCTGCCTTCATCAGACTGTATTCCACTTCTTCGCCGATAACATGTTCGCCGAAGGCCGAAATAAAATGCTTGATTCTTCCGGTTACCACGATGCGGTAAGGATTGAGGGAAACGAATTTCACGGTATCGCCGATGTTATAGCCCCACAATCCTGCGTTGCTGTTTACAATCAGTGCGTAGTTCTCTCCCAGTTTGACTTCATGCAAGGAGAGGCGCGTTGGATTTTCGCTGAATATTTCCGCGGCCGGAACGAATTCGAAAAATATCCCGCTGTTCGTATTGAGCAACAGGCCTTCCGCTTCCTGGCTGTCCTGAAAAGCGAAGAATCCTTCGGAAGCCGGGAATGTTTCAATGGAAGCAAGCTTCTTCCCGATGCTGTCGAACAACTTTGCTTTATAGGGTTCGAAGTTCACGCCGCCGTGTACCAGCACGGAGAAGTTGGGGAATACATCTTTAATGTGTTTGCCCGTTTTCGCCTGGATCCGGTCGAAATACATCTGCATCCAGGGTGGAATACCACTGATCAGGGTCATGTTCTGCTTCAGCGTTTCTCCCACGATGCGGTCCAGTTTTGTTTCCCAGTCTTCGATACAGTTTGTTTCATACGACGGGAGCTGGTTCTTGCGGAGGTATGCGGGGATATGATGGTTCACGATGCCGCTCAGTCTGCCGGTGGGCACGCCCCCCACCCTGTCTAGTACGGGAGAACCTGATAAAAAGATCATTTTCCCATCCGCGAAAGCGTGGTTGCCGGTTTCCGCCATGTAACAGAGTAAGGCGTTCCGGGCTGAGTTGATATGATTGGAAATGGAATCTTTGGAGATGGGAATATATTTGGTACCGCTGGTGGTACCGGAGGTTTTGGCGAAATAGATGGGCTGCCCTTTCCAGAGGATGTTGTGTTTCCCCTCCTTTACCTGCTGAATATAGCCTTTCAATTGTTCATAATCCCTGACGGGAACGGCCTGTTTGAAAGCCTGGTAATCTTTGACGTCCAATAACTTATGGTCGTTTCCGAACACGGTTTGCCCACCGGTTTTCAGCAGGTTTTTCAGGATCTGATCCTGATCTGCCAGTGCGGTTTGCATGCCTTTACGAACCTGCTTATATATATATGCGGCAAAGGGTTTTGCCAGGAAAGATTTGAATTTCATAGTAATGATGCGTTCCGTGTGCAAATATATCTTTTCAGGGTCGGAGTGGAACGCATATCTTTGCCAAACAAATTATAATTAATTGTTTGGAGGTTAGGAATAAAACCCTACCTTTGCACTCCTAATTTTGGAAAAATTATGCTCGCAGTCGTAAAAATAGCCGGTCAGCAATTCAAGGTTCAGAAGGACCAAACTTTGTACGTTCCCCAGATATCTGGAAACGCCGGCGATAAAGTAGAGTTTTCTGATGTATTGATGGTTGACGGAGAGAACGGCCTTTTGGTAGGTGCGTCTGTGAAGTCTATCGTTAAAGCTGAGATCCTGGATCATGTTCAGGGTGATAAAGTGATCGCCTTCAAAATGAAAAGAAGGAAAGGTTTCCGTAAGAAGACCGGTCACAGAACCCACTTCACCAAGATCAAAATCAACGAAATCGCTTAATCTAATTAAATTCTCTAATCATGGCACACAAAAAAGGGGAAGGTAGTGTAAAGAACGGCCGCGATTCCCAAAGCAAAAGACTCGGTGTTAAAATATTCGGCGGTCAGTCTGCTATCTCCGGTAACATCATCGTTCGCCAACGTGGTACTGTTTACCATCCCGGTAAGAACGTAGGTGTCGGTAAAGACTATACGCTGTTTGCACTTACAGATGGTGTGGTTGAATTCCGCAAGACAAAGGGAGATAAAACTCTGGTGTCTGTTAGCGCAGTAGAAGTTTCTGCCTAAAAAATTTTGGCGGTTGCAAATTTGTTTTTATTTTTAATGTATTATTTACTAACCATTTTAAATTCAAACAACAATGGCAACTGCAAAAAAAGCCGCCCCTAAGAAGGCTGCAAAAAAAGCTGCTCCTAAGAAAGCCGCTGTAAAAAAGGCTGCTCCTAAGAAAGCTGCCGCTAAAAAAGCTGCTCCTAAAAAGGCCGCTGTAAAGAAAGCGGCTCCTAAAAAAGCTGCTGTTAAAAAAGCCGCTCCTAAGAAGGCTGCCGCTAAAAAAGCCGCTCCTAAAAAAGTAGCAAAGAAAGCTGCTCCTAAAAAGGCCGCTGCTAAAAAAGCCTAATTCAAAAAGCTTTTAAAGTATAAAGAAAGGTTCCCAATCGGGAGCCTTTCTTGTTTTTAGCCCGATGTTCTTCTTCAGATAATCCTCCTCCTTCTCTCCGCTATTCTGCAACTTCCATTTACATTTGTACCATGGATAACAATAGCATCGCCGATCATTTTTCCCTGCTTTCGAAACTGATGGACATTCACGGAGAGAATAGTTTCCGGGCAAAGAATTATAGTATAGCCGCCTTCACCATAGAAAAGTTGCCTGCTCCGCTGAGCCAGTTGCCACAGGAACAGATCGCCGGCATCAAAGGAATTGGCGACAGCACCGCGGCTAAAATAAAAGAGTTGCTGAATACGGGCCGTCTTGCAGTACTGGATGAGATCATGCTGAAAACCCCTCCAGGCATTATTGAAATGATGCAGATCAAAGGATTGGGTCCCAAAAAAATCTCGACCATCTGGAAAGAAATGGAGATAGAATCAATAGGTGAACTCTTGTATGCCTGCAATGAGAACAGGTTAACCTTGTTCAAAGGCTTTGGCGCAAAAACCCAGGAGAACGTAAAACAATCCATCGAATTCTTCCTGAACCACCAGGGGCATTTTCTTTATGCGCAAATAGAACCTGTAGCGGAAGAATTGCATACCGCGCTCCTTCAAAAATTCCCGGACGCACAAATAGCCCACACCGGACAATTCAGAAGAGAGGCCATCACCATTGATAAACTGGAGTGGGTGGTTACCCTGCAAGAAGCTATCCTGCACGAGTTTCTTTTGCATTATAACGTGGAACAACAGCCGGCTGATCCCGGGCAGAAAGTGTATAAAACTTCCGGAAACGTTACCCTGGTATTCCACCTCGCAGATCCATCCAACTTCGCCAGACTTTTGTTTGAGACCACCGCCACACCTTCTTTCCTGGCTGGATTCCCCGCAATTACCGATCAGCCTTATCCATCGGAGGAAGAAATATTCGCGCAGGCTTCAGCGCCTTTTGTGCCCGCCTTCCTACGGGAAGAAACCAGTATTTACGAACAAATCCAAAGCAAAGGATTACCTGAACTCATTACTCCGGAAGATATAAGAGGCATCATTCACTCCCACTCCAACTGGAGCGATGGCAGCAATACACTCGAGGAGATGGCTGAAGCACTGATCAAAGATGGCAAAGAATACCTTGTGATCAGCGACCACTCCCGTACTGCCGCCTATGCGAATGGCCTGACGATAGAACGCGTGATTGCGCAACACCAACAGATAGAAGCGCTAAATAAAAAATACGCGCCTTTCCGCATTTTCAAAAGTATCGAATCAGATATCCTGAACGACGGCGCCCTGGATTATCCTGAAGAAGTGTTGAAAACATTCGACCTGGTAATTGCCTCGGTCCACTCCAACCTCAAGATGCCAGAGGAAAAAGCAATGGCGAGACTATTACGCGCTATTGAAAACCCCTACACAAGAATACTGGGGCATCCCACCGGGCGTCTTCTTCTAAGCCGCAACGGTTACCCTATTGACCATAAAAAGATTATTGAAGCCTGCGTAGCCAACAACGTCGTAATAGAGATCAATGCCCATCCCCGAAGACTGGACCTCGATTGGCAATGGATTCCTTATGCCCTTGAAAAGGGGGCGTTGCTCTCCATTAATCCTGACGCGCACGCTATTTCAGGATTTGCGGATACCCGCTACGGCGTACTGGCGGCAAGAAAAGGTTTATTAACCAAAGAGCGGAACCTGAGTAGTTTTTCTCTGGCCGAATTTGAGACTTTTCTTACTAGTAAATAGAATGACTTTTTAGTTCCGAAAAGCGCCATGTGAATATCTTCAACTGATTTCCATAACCCTTATTTGGATTTATGAAATCAGTTCAAAACCACTTTTATTCCCTAGATAATTGAACACATGCTATCAGTTGACCGATGAACAATCGTTCGCTTCCACTTCTGAGTATATCTTCAATTGCAGGTTACCACAGTCTTTTCTATCATCAAGGGTAAACTGAGAAGGCCTATTTGCCCAATATATGCTCCAGCGTTTCTATCAATACGGGACCTCTGAGGTTGCGGGCCACGATTTTACCAGTTGGATCAACCAGGTAATTCTGGGGAATACTTTGTATCCTGAACATTTGAGCGACTTCATTCTCCCAGAATTTAAGATCGCTTACCTGGGTCCAGTTCAGTTTATCTTCCTTCACGGCATTTAACCAGGCCGTTTTGTCTTTGTCCAGTGAAATACCCAACACCGTAAAGTTTTTGTCCTTGAACTGCTCATAAGCTTGCACCACATTAGGATTTTCCATACGACATGGCCCACACCAACTTGCCCAGAAATCAAGCAGCACGTACTTCCCTTTAAATGATGACAGCGTTATGGAGTTACCGTTCGCATCGTTTTGGGAAAACTCAGGCGCAATGCTTCCTATCTGGCCAATGTTTGCGTCAGCGATGGACTTTGCCAGTATCTTTCCAAAGTAACTCTCCTTAGCAGGGATTGCCAGTTTGTCAAAACGCTGTTGTTTCATTGACGGATCGCTGCTTATATCTCCGGTCACCAGTATAACAAAAGGTGCAACAGCTGAAGTTTTTTTGTTTTCAATAAAGCGGTCTATCTCTTCCTGTATAAAATTGATCCTGCTTTCAATCAGCGTCTGCAATGAATCAGCCTTCCCCGAACCTGATTGCGCTGTTTTAGAAAGCTGATTAACTTCCGCAAACAAAGGAGAGAATTCGTCTACAAATGCTTTGTAGTCATTGTGTGCAGTTCCTCCATTGATCTTTACTTCTCTAAGCGAATCTTTATGTCCGCTGAGTTCGATATTTGAATTGTCCAGGAAAACAAATATTCTTTCCTCCGTTCCTTCTTCACCGATGAAATAAGGCTTCGCTTCATCTGTTTTTCCCTTGAGCAGAAATGTGCCGTCCTTTACCACCGTTGTGGCAAGTGGTCCCCCACCCAGTTCTTCATTAAATACCGCCAGTTTCTTACCATCATTCCAGCCACTTATCTTACCCTTTATAGAGAATCCAGTGTTCTCCTGAGCCATAAGCGCAGAAGACAACAACAGCAACAGCAACATCATCATCCTGCATTTTGCCGCCCAATGCATCATAGCCGCAAACTTCCCCTGTTTCATACCACAAAATTTACTTTTAAACTACTATATCAAACACCTGAAGTTAACTTGTTTTACCAGCAGATAAAACCCCACCCTATTTTTTAACATGCCTTTCGCGAAGCACCCCGGTAACATCTTTTAATGTGAACCCTTTGGCCTGGAGCAGCATCAGGTAGTGAAACAATAGGTCAGCAGATTCCTCCAGGAACAAATGGTCGTTGTTGTCTTTTGCCTCGATCACTACTTCCACGGCTTCCTCCCCTACTTTCTGTGCAAGTTTATTGATGCCCCTGGAGAACAACTTCGCTATATACGACTCTTCGACCGGAAGTACTCTTCTTTCAGCGATCACTTTCTCCAGGTATGGAAGAAAATCTGTTTCCTGATTTTCTTCGTTCCAGCAAGTATCAGCACCAGTGTGACAAACTGGCCCAACTGGCTCGGCTTTGATGAGTAAAGTATCGTTGTCGCAATCTACCGCGATGTTTTTAAGCATCAGGAAATTCCCACTCTCTTCTCCTTTGGTCCACAACCTTCCTTTGGACCTGCTGAAGAAAGTTACTTTCCCTGATTCTTCCGTCTGTTTTAGCGCTTCTTCATTCATGAAGCCCAGCATCAGGACCATTTTGGTCTGAGCATCCTGAACGATGGCGGGAACAAGCTGATCTGGATATTTAGAGAAATTTACCTGCATTGTTGGTGTTTAATATGATCGTTTATCGTTGGTTTACCGTCTCATGGTAATACCCTGTTGTGCCAGGTATTCCTTGAGATCAGGAATCGCTATCTCTTTAAAGTGAAAGATGCTTGCTGCCAGTGCTGCATCAGCATGCGCAGTCTGGAAAACATCTGTAAAATGCTGCATGGTTCCACCACCCCCGGAAGCGATCACTGGTACCGGGAGCGTTTCAGACAGCGTTTTGGTAATATCCAAAGCGAAGCCCTGTTTTGTTCCGTCGTTGTTCATTGAAGTAAGCAGTATTTCACCCGCTCCGGCCTCTACGCCCCTTCGGGCCCACTCAAGACATGTTGTGTCAGTTTTTACGCGTCCGCCATTCAGGTAAACATACCATTCCCCGTCCGCTTCTTTTTTTGTATCAATGGCCAATACAATACACTGGCTGCCAAACTCCTTTGCCATTCCTTCAATAATGGAAGGATTTTTATAGGCTGCGGTATTGACAGATATCTTATCGGCTCCATTGTGCAACATCACACTTACATCTTCCACCGTACTTATGCCGCCTCCCACTGTAAATGGAATATTGATGTGTTGTGCGATCCGCTTCACCAATTCACTTAAAGTTTTCCGTTTCTCATTCGTGGCCGTGATGTCCAGGAACACCAATTCATCCGCTCCTTCTTTCGCATACAAAGCGCCCAGTTCCACCGGATCTCCCGCATCGCGGATGTTCTCAAAGTTGATTCCTTTCACAGTTCTGCCATCCTTGATATCCAGACAGGGGATGATTCTCTTTGTCAGCATAAATCAGCTTTGAAATTTTTTAAGCTCCTGTAAAGTTATCCTTCCTTCATAAATAGCTTTGCCCACAATTGCCCCGGCGCAACCAATCTGTTGTAAATCTTCCAGATCCTTCAATGTACTTACCCCACCGCTGGCAATAAAATGAAGTCCCGGCAACGCATCCAGGATTTCTTTATACAGTTCTGTAGATGGCCCTTGCAATAACCCATCTTTACTCACATCCGTACAGAATACCTGTTGGATTCCTTCTTCCTTATAAGCGCGAATAAATTCCACCACTTCAATATCCGTTTCTTCCAACCAGCCGGAGATGGCGATCTTTCCTTCTTTCACATCGGCGCCCAATAAGAATTTTTCCGCGCCGAACTGCTTCATCCAATGCAACAGCGATTCCTTATTCTTAACGGCAATACTGCCAACGGTTGCCAGTGCAGCACCTGAGTTTAGAACGATGTCCACATCTTTTTCGGTTTTAATTCCTCCACCAAAATCAATGACCATACCCGTTTTACCTGCAATGGTCTCCAATACTTTCCAATTCTTCACCGCACCAGCTTTTGCACCATCAAGGTCGACAAGATGCAATCTTTTCAATCCTGCATCCTGGAATTCCAAGGCTACCTCCAACGGATTTTCATTATACACTGTTTTCTGCGCATAATCGCCTTGTGTTAGCCGAACACATTTCCCCTCAATGATATCAATGGCCGGAATTATTTCCATATTTCTTTTAAATAATAATTGCATTTTGACAAATTGAAACCCCAGTTGGTTCCATGTTTCGCCAAACGGTTCAAAATCCTGTTTTTTATAAAAGCCAAGTGCATTCACACGCGCATTGCACCATAATTTAGTTGCACCTTTTTGCTGCACAAATCCAATCAGCCACTTCAGCAGCAACGTTCCATATCCCCTGCCCTGCAACTCCTTCAATGTGGCAAATTTCCGGAATTGCCATTCATGCCCATGTTGAAAGAGCGATACCACCGATACAAAACGGTCATCTTCCCTTATGCCCCAGTGCATCCCTTTATTATCCTCCTCCAATTTGATTTCTTCCAGAGAAAGATGAGGATACATCACTTTCTGTCTCATTTCCCACACTGTATCCAATGGCACTTCAACTACCTGCATGTCCCGGCTTTAAATTGTAGTATAAATTCAGACAGCTTCTTCACAAAAGTACATATGCCTTTGCATCCAAAGCTGTTTTTAAATGCTTATATCCGTTTAATAAAGTTTTCCAGTATTTTCTGCCCCACATCCGCGCTTTTCTCCGGGTGGAACTGCACACCATAAAAATTATCCCTGTGAAGGGCTGCGGAATAAGGAAGCACATAATTGGTAGATGCAATGGTATAAGGACTTTGCGCCGCATAATAGCTATGCACGAAGTATACGTAAGCATCATTATCCAGCCCCTCAAACAAAGGTGTTTTCAGGTCATACAAGGCATTCCAGCCAATCTGCGGCACTTTTTCGGATGCGCCTTCAGCTGGTTGAAACCGCTTTACATCAACATCGAAGATGCCCAGACAATCTGTATCATTTTCCGTGGAATGCCTGCACATCAATTGCATGCCCAGACAAATCCCCAGCACCGGTTGCTTCAGAGAGATGATCAACTCGTCCAGTTTACGTTCCTTTAAATAATTCATGGCCGTGGAAGCCTCTCCCACACCCGGGAAAAGTACTTTGTCGGCAGACCGGATCATTTCCGGATCGTCCGTTACTTCTGCGCTCACCCCTATTCTATCCATTGCATACAACACCGATTGTATATTACCCGCATTGTATTTTACGATCGCCAGTTTCATACTATCAACTTAATACTGTTTTCAGAAATGCGGCAGCGGCTTCTTTAACCGGTTTGTCACCTGAAATTGCTTTAATGAAGGCTGTGCCGATAATCGCACCCTGCGCATGTTTGGAAGCGGCTTCGAAACTACTTTTATCTTTCACACCGAACCCAACCAGGATCGGGTTCCTCAATTGCATCGCGGCGAGCGTCTTCAAATAGGTTTCTACATTGCCAAATTCTTTATCGGTTCCGGTGGTCGAGGAAGATGATACGGCGTAAATAAAGCCACTGCTCAATTCATCGATCTTCCGGATACGTGTTTCGGAGGTTTCCGGCGTTACAAGAAAAATGAAATCGAGACCATACTTTTTGATGATAGCGCCGTATTCCATTTCAAATTCATACATCGGAAGATCGGGAAGAATCAATCCGTCCACGCCTACCGCGGCGGCATCTTCACAAAATTTTTCAAACCCGTACTGCATTACCGGGTTCATGTACCCCATAAGCACCACTGGTACTTTTATGGTGGGACGCATATTTTTTAACTGACCGAACAACGTTTTGATGGTCATGCCGTTTTCCAATGCGCGTGCGCTGCTTTCCTGTATCACCGGACCATCGGCCAACGGATCGCTGTAGGGCATACCGAGTTCAATAATATCGGCACCATTCTCCTGGAGGGTTTGCATGATTTCCAGCGTACTATCCAGCTTTGGATAACCCGCCGTACAATATACGTTCAATATTTTCTTATCCTGTTTAAAGCTGTTTGCTATGCGCGACATACAATTATAGGCGGTTTAGAATGAGAATGCTTTCATATAAGTAGCGAGATCTTTGTCTCCACGACCACTCAGGCAAAGTAAAACAGTGTCGTCCTTGCCTGGTTTGAGTTGCGTTAAAGCGGAGATGGCATGTGAAGATTCCAATGCCGGTATGATGCCTTCCAGCCTGGACAGGAGCAGTGCTGCCTGCAAAGCTTCTTCGTCTGTTGCGCTCAGGAATATGCCTCTTTGTGTGTCAAAAAGGTTGGCGTGCATGGGTCCGATACCGGGGTAATCCAATCCGGCGGAAATGCTGTGTGGCTCCACCACCTGTCCATCTTCGGTTTGCATTACGAGGCTCCTGCTGCCGTGTAACACTCCGGGCGTACCCAGTTGTGTGGTGGCCGCGCTCATCCCACTTGTAACGCCGTGACCTGCGGCTTCCACGGCAACAATTTTCACGGAAGGCTCTTCGAGGAAATGATAGAAAGCGCCCGCGGCATTGCTGCCACCGCCCACGCAGGCGATCACGTAATCGGGCAATTCGTTACCGGTTTGTTCCAGCAACTGTTTCCTCGACTCTTCGCTGATCACACTTTGGAAACGGGCCACCATATCGGGATAAGGGTGTGGTCCCACTACGGAACCGATAATATAATGGGTATCCGTGGGATGGTTAATCCAGTCGCGGATGGCTTCATTGGTGGCATCTTTCAGCGTTTTGCTGCCGCTTGTGGCGGGTATGACCGTTGCGCCGAGCATTTTCATACGGGCCACATTGGGCGCCTGCCTTTCAATGTCTTTCTCGCCCATGTATACGATGCAATCCAGTCCCATCAGGGCGCATACAGTAGCCGTGGCCACGCCGTGCTGCCCGGCACCTGTTTCGGCGATGATGCGCTTCTTGCCCAACTGCTGTGCCAGTAGGATCTGGCCGATGGTGTTGTTTATTTTGTGTGCGCCGGTATGACACAAATCTTCTCTTTTCAGGTAGATGTTCGTACCGAAATGCTCACTCAGACGTGCGGCGTAAAACAACGGCGTGGGTCTGCCCACATAATCACGCAGCAACTGCGCAAATCGTTCCTGGAAAGCAGGCTCATAAATGATGCTGAGGTATTTGTCGCGCAGTTCCTCTACGTTGGGATGCAACATTTCAGGAATATAAGCGCCGCCAAATTTTCCATAGTAGCCATGCTCGTTGGGAGCGGAATATTTTCTTTCCATAGTTTTCATTTTGATGTGGTACCACATCAGTTTAACATCATCTCAATTGGTCAACAAAGGCTTTCACCTTATCCATATCTTTTAAGCCGGGCGCCACTTCAAACTTACTGTTAATGTCTATGGCGAAGAGGTCCTTCGCCACATCACTCACAGCAAATTGTTTAAGCGCATCGGTATCTTCAGGCTGAATACCACCACTCAGGAAGAAGGGCTTGTTGATGTACTTTCCCTTCAATACCTCCCAGTTGAATTTCTTTCCTGTACCACCATAACCAGCGCCCTCGGTATCGAAGAGGAACATATCCACCACATCAATGTAGGGTTTAATCATCCACTCGATGGGATCGTTTTCGCCGAGGCGGAATGCTTTCACTGTGGTTACATAATTAGATACCTGTTCGCAAAACCGTGGCGTTTCATCTCCATGCAATTGCACGATGTACAGCCCGCATTCATCTACCGTACGCAGAATATCGTCCACCGTAGTATTTACAAAAACCCCTACTTTACTGGTTTTCTTCAACTTCATTTTTTTCAGGTCGGGCGCGCTCATGTGTTTGAAAACGTACCTGGGTGATTTGGGGTAGAAAATAAAACCCGCAAAAGGCACTTCCATTTCATCGAGGGCCATTACCTGTTCAGGACGCGTCATTCCGCATACTTTAATTCTCATCTTGCTTCTTTTAGTTTTTTTGCAAACTCCGAGAAAGCAATCGCAGGATCGGGTTGTTTCATAAAACTTTCCCCGATCAGAAATCCTTTGTATCCGTAGTCAGTCAATTGATGGATGGTGTTCACATCGGAAATACCACTTTCCGAAATTTTCACCTTCCCGGCGGGGATCAAGTTACTTAATTCGATGGAACGCTGCACATCTACCGTGAATGTTTTCAGGTCGCGGTTGTTCACGCCCACCATATCCACTTCATCGCAAATATGTTTCAGTTCAGTATCGTCGTGAATTTCAAGTAATACTTCCAGTCCGAAAGAATGGGCGAAGGCAGCCATTTCTTTTACTCTTTGGGGGGAAAGGCAGGAAGCAATCAGCAGGATAACATCCGCACCGATGGCCTTTGCTTCCACCACCTGGTATTCATCGATCATAAAGTCTTTGCGAAGGATGGGTACCTCGTTGAAACGTGCGCTGGTGAGGTCCTCTTTGTTTCCGCCGAAAAAAGGCTCATCGGTGAGGATTGACAAGCCGGAAGCGCCGTTATCAGCATAGACCTTCGTGATATCCGCAGCACGCAACCCGGCATTAAACATACCTTTGGAAGGTGATTTTCTTTTGAACTCGGCGATGATGCCGGTTCTATCCGGATCAAGCAAAAACTGCTTTAAACTCAGTGTTTTTCTACCGAAAAGTTCCGTTTTTTCCAGTTCCCAGCTACTGATTCTTTCTTTAGCTGCAGCTACTTCCTTTACTTTTTCGGCGACGATGGTATCGAGGATGTTCATTTGTTGCTGTTGAGATGGTTATTGAAGCGCCAAAAGTTTATTTAAGGCGTTCCATGCTTTTTTTCCTTCCAGACTTTCTACCGCCGCGGCATAGGCAGATTCATAGTTTTCATACGCACCCGTTCCGTTCAACGCCATCGCCGCATTGGCCAGCACCACCGCGTTCTGCGCCCAGGATCCTTCTCCCCTGATGATCTTTGAAAACAATTTCGCGGCCTCTTCCACGGTATTTCCTCCGTATATATCCTGTGACTGGACAGTTCTTTTTCCCAACATTTCCGGGGTCATAATACGTTCGCCTTCCTGCGTGATCACTTTGGTATCGGCCGTAAGACTGATCTCATCGTATCCATCCAGGCTGTGAATAATGGTAAAGGGCGTTCCTGCCTGTTGCAAAAGGTAATTGTAGATACGGGCCATTTCAAGACTATATACACCTACCAGTTGACAAGCTGGTTTTGCGGGATTTACCATTGGTCCCAGCATGTTAAAAAACGTGCGCATGCCGAGGTTTTTACGGATGGGCGCCACAGCTTTTAACGCGGGGTGAAACAAAGGCGCATGCAGAAAACATATTCCGGCTTCGTCCAGTTCTTTTTTCAGTTTATCGTTCGAGTTACTGAACTTATAACCCAACTGTTCCATTACATTGGACGCTCCGCTCACCGAAGAAGCCCCATAATTCCCATGCTTGGCCACTTTCTGGCCGGCACCTGCTACAATGAAACAAGCTAATGTGGAGATATTAAACGTGTTCTTCCCATCTCCTCCTGTACCTACGATATCCAGAACAGGCGTTTCATCAAAAGAAACGGGCACACACAGTTCCAGCAACGCATCCCGGAAGCCCTGCAGTTCTTCGATGGTGATACTCCGCATCAGGAACACCGTCATGAAAGCGGTGATCTCATGTTCATTGAATTGTCCGCGGCCCAGTTGCAGCAACAGGTCTTTCGCTTTTTCACGCGGAAGGGATTTGTATTCGAATAAGTATTGCAGTATTTTTTTCATTTCGACTGATGTAAATGTGAAGAATAGATGGTGTTGAACGGTTATTGTTTGAGCCAGTTCTTCAGCATCTTTTCCCCATCGGGTGTCAATACACTTTCGGGATGGAACTGCACGCCCTGCACATCATATTTTTTGTGCTGAAGTCCCATGATGAAACCGGCATCATCTTTCGCGGTCACTTCCAGTTCTTCAGGGAAAGACGCTTCATCGGCCACCCAACTGTGGTACCTGCCTACTTCAATGGTGGCAGGCAACCCGTTAAAAATACCGTTTTCTCTAGGTGAAAATACTGGAGCCTGTACAATGGGCGTAGCCACGCCATGGTAAACACTGCTCAGGTTGGTGAGTTTTCCACCGAATGCTTCCGCGATGGCCTGGTGTCCCAGACAAACGCCGAGAATGGATTTGGTGGGTGCATACTGTTTGATTAAAGGCAGTAACAGTCCCGCTTCTTCGGGAATACCAGGTCCGGGAGAAAGAATGATTTTATCGTAATCCGCAACTTTCTCCAATGGAATCTGGTCATTGCGGTGCACTTCCACTTTACCATGAATGATTTTCTCTACCAGGTGTACGAGGTTATAGGTAAAAGAATCGTAGTTATCGAATACCAGTATTTTCACTTGAACTGTTTTGAATTGAATGATGCCTGATGGATTTATTGAATGCCTGCGGCAGTAATTACAGCGGTTTTTAACGCGCCGAGTTTGTTGTTCACTTCCTGCAATTCATTTTCTGGATTGGACTTCGCCACCACACCTGCACCGGCCTGGTAGTACAAAGTATTATTACGGCTCAGGAAAGTGCGGATCATGATGGCCTGGTTGCAACTGCCGTCGAAGCCGACAAAACCGATGCAGCCGCCATAATAGCTGCGCGGCGTGGGTTCAAAGGAATCGATCAGTTCCATGGCTTTGAATTTCGGGGCACCGGACAAAGTTCCTGCGGGAAAGGTTACGGCCATCAATGCAAACGGGTTAGTTCCTTCCGCCACTTTACCGGTCACCTCGCTTACCAGGTGGATCACATGCGAATAATACTGTACCTGCCGGTATTGGGTAACCGTAACTTCGGTACATAACCTGCTTAAATCGTTTCGGGCCAGGTCCACCAGCATCACATGCTCGGCGTTTTCCTTTGCATCTTCCAGTAAACGTTTCGCTTCGCGGGCATCTGTTTCTTCATCACCGGTTCTTTTAAAAGTTCCCGCAATGGGATGCACCACCGCTTTATTGTTCTTCACGATCAGTTGGCTCTCCGGGGAGGACCCCATCATCTTATAATCGCCATAATCGAAAAAGAACAGGTAGGGAGAAGGATTGATGTTGCGCAGCGCACGATAAACATTAAATTCATCGCCACGGAAAGCTTGCTGGAAACGGCGGCTTAACACGATCTGGAACACATCGCCCCGCATACAGGAGGCGATTCCTTTGCGCACCATTTCCCTGTATTCTTCATCTGTAAGGTTGGATGTTTCTGCGCCTGTGGCTTCAAAGGGAAACACCGGCACATCTTTGGAACGGATCAATGATTCCACCAGGTCTATTTCACTTTCCACCCCGGAGATCACATTCTCACAGATATACAATTCATCTTTATAATGATTGATGGCGATAATATACTGGTATAACCGGTACCGCATCAGTGGAATCACAGGTGTGTTCTCCCGTGTTTTTCCCAGCGTAACCGTGTCAAAAAACTGCACGGCATCAAATGTGCTGTAGCCGAACAACCCCTGTGTGGGCGGCATGCCTTTGGGTGTTGGATCGATGTCGAAACGCTTCATAAAATCCCATAGCAAACTCGGAACTGCGGCTGGGGAACTAATCTTTTCTTTGAAAGGTTCCTGTGCGGGCAGTTTGCACTCCATTCCGCCAAAATTACTGATCTCTATACCTGCGATGGCGTTGATGCCGATAAAAGAGTAGCTGTTCTCTCCGGCATGGAAGTCGGTACTTTCAAGGAGGATTGTATCACGGAAACGGTCGCGGAGGCGGAGATAAATACCCACGGGCGTGAACACATCTGAGAGCATCTTTCTGTACCTGGTTTCTATCCTGATCTTTTTCATTGCATGAATTCTGTTGGTATGGCCTGCCGGATGGGTCAAAAACAAAAAGCCCCGCATCCAGCGGGGCCTTAAATATGGTAAATTATAGCAATAGCATTACCTGCCCCGATTGAGGTTAGTATGCCACCACCACTGAATATTTTGTGTTTTTCCAATCATGCCTGCAAATTTGGGGTACAATACTGAAAATTCAAAATTTATTTTCACCCATCATTTAACGTGCGGCACCCCGATTTTTTTGGTACGTTTGCCGCCCTGAAATCCAGACAATGAGCAACGAGATCATCAACACCGTACACGCGGAACGCATCGCACAGGAACTGAACATTAACCGCAAACAGGCAGCCAGCACCATGCAACTGCTGGACGAAGGTTCCACCGTTCCCTTCATCTCCCGATACAGAAAAGAAGTGACCGGCAACCTCGATGAAGTGCAGATCGCCTCCATCCAGGACCTGAAAAAGAAATTCGAAGAGATCGACCAACGGCGCGAATTCATCATCAAAACCATAACCGAGCAGGAAAAGATGACACCGGAACTGCTCGAGAAACTGCAATCCACCTGGACGCTTTCCACCCTCGAGGATATCTATCTTCCCTACAAACCCAAACGCAAAACCAGGGCGGTGATGGCCATCGAAAAAGGACTGGAACCGCTGGCGAAAATCATATTTGAACAGGGAGCCGGCGATCCCGAAGCCCTTGCGACCACCTTCCTCAACGAGCAGGTAGCCTCATCGGAAGAAGCATTAAAAGGCGCACGCGATATTATTGCCGAATGGATCAACGAAGACGCGGTATTGCGCGATAAACTCCGTAATCTTTTCACGAAGGAAGCATTGCTGAAATCTTTCGTGGTAACTGGTAAGGAAGAAGAAGGACAGAAATACAAAGATTACTTCGCTTTCGATGAACCCTTCGCCAAATGCCCATCCCATCGTGTATTAGCAGTGTTCCGCGGCGAAGCTGAAGGCATTCTCTACTCTTCCATTCAACCCGAAGAAGAAGATGCCCTGGATACTATTCAAAAACAATTCGTCCAAAATAACACTCCTTTTGCGCAGCAGGTACAGCTTGCAGGAACAGACGCGTACAAACGACTCCTGAAGCCTTCGCTGGAAAATGAAATGCGCGCGCTGGCCAAGGAAAGAGCCGATGCTGAAGCCATAGAAGTGTTCGCGGAAAACCTGCGCCAGTTGCTGCTGGCCGCACCCCTGGGCATGAAACCCGTATTGGCAATAGACCCTGGTTACAGAACCGGTTGCAAGGTGGTAGCGTTAGATGCACAATGTAACCTGCTGGCCAACGATGTGATTTACCCGCTGGAAAAGAATTATAAGCAGGAAGAAGCAAAACACCTGATTGAAACCTGGGTGAAAAAATATGATATCGCCGCCATTGCCATCGGGAACGGTACAGCAGGAAGAGAAACGGAATCTTTTGTTCGCAATATTTCCTTTGAAAACCGGGTGCTCGTATTCATGGTAAGCGAAAGCGGAGCATCCGTGTATTCCGCTTCGGAAGCGGCGCGGGAAGAATTTCCGGAATACGATGTAACCGTTCGTGGTGCCATCTCCATTGGAAGAAGGTTAATGGATCCGTTAGCAGAACTGGTGAAGATTGACCCCAAAAGCATTGGTGTGGGACAGTACCAGCACGATGTGAACCAAACGCAGTTGAAGCAAAGTCTTGATCGCGTGGTGATCAGTTGCGTGAATAAAGTTGGCGTAAACCTGAATACGGCGAGCAAACACCTCCTCGCTTACATCTCCGGACTTGGGCCATCGCTCGCAGAGAATATCATTAAATTCAGGAAAGAGAACGGGCCGTTCAAAAGCAGGAAAGAACTGATGAAAGTGCCGCGCCTGGGCGAAAAAGCATTTGAACAATGCGCGGGATTTCTTCGCATTCCCGATGCGCAAAATCCATTGGATAATTCAGCAGTACACCCGGAACGTTACCCGGTTGTGGAGAAAATGGCAGACGACCTGAAAGCAGATGTATCCTCCCTCATTCAGCAACAGGAATTACGGAAAAAGATACAGTTACGGCAATATGTAAACGAAGAAGTGGGATTGCTGACGTTGGAAGATATCATGAAAGAACTTGAAAAACCAGGTCGTGATCCCCGAGATGAAATATCCGTTTTTGAATACGACCCGAACATTTCCAAAATAGAGGACCTGGCTCCCGGTATGATACTGCCGGGTGTTGTGACCAACATCACCGCCTTCGGCGCTTTCGTGGATATTGGCGTGAAGCAGGACGGACTGGTGCATATTTCTCACCTCAGCACGAATTACATCAGCAACCCGAATGAAGCGGTAAAGTTGCAGCAGAAAGTAAAAGTGAAGGTATTGGAAGTGGATATCGCACGCAAGCGGATCAGTTTATCCATTAAGGAAGCCAGCGAGAATGGTTCTTTGCGACCGAAAAAACATGTTCAGGGCGGACAGAAACCCATGGATAGAAAGCCACAGTCGAAAGAACCGGCTTCCATGGAAGATGCGCTGGCGATGCTGAAGTCGAAATTTAAACGGTGATTTTCCCCGGTCGCATACAGTGATTTCCCCGTCCCCGGTGGCACCGCTATAGCGGTGCCACCGGGGACCGTGTTTTCACCAGGGTGATTTAACCATTCGTCAGGAGCTACCCCCTCAAGAGCGCTCCGGGCCAATGTTTCAGGTTAACCGGCTACCATCTTCTGCCCTGAACGAAATCAACATCAGATACGTTCATTTCACCAATTTCCGGAAAAGGATATAGCCGTACATTTATGCTTCAAAACATCCTTTCATGAAAAAGAACATCGCGCATATCCTCCTGGGAAGAGAAAAGAAAATAACAGAAGACGAAACCATATTACAGCCCCTTCCCCACAAGGATTTCAGGTTCGCCAACCCGTTCATCGTGATCCACCACGGCGGTCCGAAACACATTCCTCCCGGACACAAGGAACGCATTCATCCGCACCCGCACCGCGGCTTTTCACCCTATACTTTTATGTTGCAGGGAGAAGGTTTCCACCGCGATAACGCGGGCAACGATGAAGTGATTAAAGCAGGCGGCGTGCAGTGGATGTTCGCGGGCAAAGGGGTGCTGCACAGCGAAGGCCCCACGCCTGAACTGCTGGCTTCCGGCGGAACGCACGAGTTCATCCAACTCTGGATCAATGCACCTGCCGCACGGAAATGGGAAGATCCTTTCTACCAGGCAGCAAACAAAGAAGAATTGCCTAAAGTGCTGGTGAAAGAAGGTGTTGAATTCCGGCTGGCAAGCGGAAACTATGAAGGGAAAACAGGCCCGATTCAGCAGTTCACCCCCATCATTTCGATGATCGGAGAAGTGGAAAGAGCGGCGGAGGTAAAACTGGAAGCAATCCCGGGGTACTGGACGCTGCTGTATGTGGCAAAGGGTAGTATTGAAGTGAATGGCACTCATGTAGCCCAACACCATCTTGTGGTTTTCGATAAGGAGTATTCAGATGTGGAAGTACTGGCGCTGGAAGATGCACAGTTGTTGTTCCTTTCCGCAGAATCCATCGAAGAACCGGTTGCGGCAAAGGATAATTTTGTGATGAATACGGCAGAAGAAGTGGAACAGGCTATTGAGGACGCGAAGAATGGGAAATATGGGACGCTGAGTTCCTGACGCAAGGCGCTTTCCCGTGGCTACGTGTGCAGTTTTTTTTCTCGCGGAGGCGCAAAGGCGCAAAGGGAGGTTCAGAGGATGGTCCAATTCAAATTTTATCATTGTTTTTACCATAAATAGCCCCAGTTTTGCGTTATGATGGGCATGAAATCATTTAAGAACGCAATACTTGGGGCTGTTTGTTTGCTTTTTGTGGCAGAAAAAGCCAATTCCCAGCGCATTGCTCCGGCAGACCTCAGGGACATTCAGGTAAAGGAAGATTCCCTTCGGCAATATGCCACAAAGATCATCCAGGGCATCAATGCGGCCGACAGGTTCCGGGCCGACAGCGCATTCATCCGTATGCTGATGCGCACCCTTAAAACGCCCTATTCCTTCGATTATCCCTTCGATTCCCTGCAAACCATCTCTATTCAATACCCGCCCGACAGTAGTTTCAGGATATTCACCTGGCAATTTATGCGGGACGATAATTATTACCGGCAACGCGGGATGATCCAGATGAATACAAAGAACGGAGAACTGCAACGGCACCCGCTGTTCGATGCTTCCGAATTCACAGACAAACCGTTGGACTCCATCAGAACTTTTCGGAACTGGATCGGTGCCATTTATTATAAAATCATCCAGAAAGAACACAACAACAAACGTTTCTACACGCTGATCGGTTTCGATGACCACAGCATCAGGAGTACCCGTAAGTGGATAGATGTACTGCATTTCGAGAACGAACAACCGGTTTTCGGAGGAGATTTCTTTTCCTTCAGAGAAGATTCCGCAGCAAAACCCAACCAACTGCGGTATGGGATCGAATACAAGAAAAACGCCAGGGCAAGGTTGAACTACGATGAGGAAATGGATATGATCGTGATCGATCACCTGATTTCGGAAATCAATGAACCCAATAAAAAGTTTACGCTTATCCCAGATGGTGATTACGAAGGCTTCGCCTGGAAAAACGGGCAATGGGTACACATCGATAAGATCTTCAACTTCCAGTTGAAAGATGGAGAGGCCCCGGTTGGCGATGAACTGTTAAGCGACGATGGAAAAGTAAACGAGGAAAAGTTGAAAGAGAAATCGGAGAAGAACAAGAAGAGGAAGAATTAATTATAGATTTTGGATGATGAATTTTAAATTAAGGTCAATTCAAAATTCATCATCCAACATTCAAAATTCTATTTATTCATCCAGCTTCAACACTGCGAGGAATGCTTCCTGTGGTACTTCCACGTTTCCGATCTGGCGCATCCGCTTCTTACCCTCTTTCTGCTTTTCAAGGAGTTTCCGTTTCCGGCTGATGTCACCACCATAACATTTTGCGGTAACGTCCTTGCGCATGGCGGAGATGTTCTCCCTGGCCACGATTTTTGCGCCGATGGCGGCCTGGATGGCGATCTGGAACTGCTGGCGGGGCAGTAATTCTTTCAGTTTCTCACACAATTTGCGGCCGAATTCATGAGACCTGCTGCGGTGGATCAATGCGCTGAGGGCATCTATCTTTTCATTGTTGAGAAGGATATCCATTTTCACGATATCGCTCTCGCGGTAACCGCTGGGATGGTAATCGAAGGATGCGTAGCCGCGGGTCTGACTTTTCAGCTTATCGTAGAAATCGAATACGATTTCGGTGAGCGGCATTTCAAACAGTAACTCCACGCGTGTAGGCGTGAGGTACGACTGGTTGAGCAGCATGCCCCTTTTATTGATGCAAAGCGTCATGATGTTCCCGATATAATCGGGTTTGGTAATGATCTGCGCTTTGATGAAAGGTTCTTCTATCTTATCAATCTTCACCACATCGGGCATATCGGCGGGATTGCTGATGATGATGGTCTCCCCTTTTGTGGTGGTGGCGGTAAAACTTACGTTGGGTACCGTTGTAATTACGGTTTGATTAAATTCCCTTTCCAGCCTTTCCTGGATGATCTCCATGTGGAGCATACCGAGGAAGCCGCAACGGAAGCCGAAACCGAGGGCCTGGCTGGTTTCCAGTTCAAACGTGAGCGAAGCGTCGTTCAACTGGAGCTTTTCCATACAATCCCGGAGTTCCTCGAAAGCATCAGTTTCCACAGGGAAAATACCTGCGAACACCATGGGTTTCACCTCTTCAAATCCCTTGATCATTTCGGCAGGACGGGCGGTAAGCGTTAGCGTATCCCCTACTTTCACCTCTTTGGCGTTCTTAATACCTGTGATGATGTAGCCTACATCGCCGCAATTCACCACCGATTTCGGGGCGAGCCCCATTTTCAGGATGCCCACTTCATCGGCAATATACTCCGTTCCCAATGAGGCGAATTTTACCTTATCCCCTTTCTTCAGCGTTCCGTTGATGATCCTGTAATATACGATGATACCCCGGAAGCTGTTGAACACGCTATCGAAGATCAGCGCCTGAAGGGGCGCTTCGGGATCACCTTCGGGCGCGGGAATACGTTCCACGATGGCCTCAAGAATGGCTTCCACACCGAGACCGGTCCTGCCGCTGGCGCGGAGGATGTCTTCCCTTTTACAACCGATCAGTTCAATGATCTGGTCCTCCACTTCTTCAATCATGGCGCCGGCCATATCGATTTTGTTGATCACGGGAATGATCTCAAGGTCGTTCTCTATTGCGAGGTAAAGATTACTAATGGTTTGGGCCTGAATACCTTGTGCGGCATCTACCAGGAGCAGGGCACCTTCGCAAGCGGCCAGGGCACGGCTCACTTCATAGCTGAAATCCACGTGGCCGGGGGTATCAATCAGGTTGAGCGTATATTGCTTGTTTGCGGTAAAATCGGCGTTGGAGCCGGTATAGTTGTAATCGAGCTGGATGGCGTGGCTCTTAATGGTGATGCCTTTTTCCCTTTCCAGGTCCATATCGTCCAGCACCTGGTCCATCATCTGCCTTTCGGAAATGGTATTGGTGGTTTGAAGGAGCCTGTCGGCGAGGGTACTCTTTCCGTGGTCGATGTGCGCGATAATGCAAAAGTTTCTAATGTTCTTCATGAAGGAAGATCCTGTTTTAATGCGCAAAATTAGCGAAAAGGAACGGTTCTTTTTCAGGCAGTTGTAAATCGTGGGAAAATGCTATTTTTCCGGCAAAAACATGGATACAGCAACTAAATTCCAGGAAGCCGTGGCGGCCAGTAAAACATTGACGGAGAAGCCTTCCAACGAAATATTGCTTCAATTATACTCCCTTTACAAACAGGCTACCGAAGGGGACGTGAGCGGAGATGCGCCTTCAAACCCTTTCGATTTTGTGGCGAAGGCGAAGTACGCGGCCTGGGAAGAATTGAAGGGGAAGACGAAGGAATCGGCTATGGCGGAGTATGTAGCACTCGTGGGGAGGTTAAAGGGATGAGAATCGGTATCATCTATACAAAGTTTTATCCTTTAACCAGCAGCGCTTCGGCCCATGGATATTATGTTTTCAGTCATCTGAAAAAAAGGGGGTACGAATTGCACACGCTTGGTATGGGTGACAATCTCCTTTCTGTCGATCATTCCAGGAATATAAAAGGCGTATTTTCTTTTCTGAAAAGCATTGATGTACTTTATATCAGGGTAACACATTGGAAATGGTACGAATGGGCCACATTATTAAAACTATTGTCTTTCGGCAGAATTAAGGTGATCTGGGAAATAAATGCACCCATTGAGGAAGCGTTAGCCGACCAACAAGGCAAACCAGATATTAAACTGTTAACCTGGATAAAACGCAAGAACAGGAACAGGAGAATGCTGTCCCGTTTCTGTGATGGCACTATCTCCGTGAGCAGGATACTCCAGCAGTATTGTGAAAAAAACCTTTTGGTAAAAAAGCATACCTATTTTCCAAATGGAGCGGAGCATGAGGTGATGCGGCGCGAAAAAACCGCGGACACGCATCCGATGAAAGACTTGGTAGCCGATCGCTTCGTAGTGGCATGGGCCGGAGTAAGCGGTTCATCCTGGCAGGGAACCAATAAAATACTTGAAGTAGCGGAACGAATGCAACAAAGTGACCCGGATATCCTGTTCGTTACTTTTGGTAGCCATTCCGTTTACAACAGTAAAATTCTCTCTAATGTAATTTCCTTCGCTGAAATCAGAAACGACCTTCTCCCCTCTTTTCTTTCCCACGCACATGTAGGTCTTTGTATTTATAATGATTACAACTGGTCGCCGATCGGTTTTTACGGGTCTTCTCTTAAATTATTTGATTATATGGCCATGGAACTGGTGGTGATCGCCAGCAATATGGGACAAATCGCTGAAATCATAAAAGATGGCGAAAACGGGCTGCTCACGGATGGGAGTATCGAGGATATTATCCGGAAGATCAGCTACTCAAAAGAGCGTTATGCATCACTCACCAATATGCGCGGTAATGCGCGAAGACTCGTAGAAACAACGTACAACTGGGAAAAAGTGGCTGAAAAAACCGCTGATTTTATAGAGAAGATCGCCGGGAACCATCGCTGATTACCGAATGATACAGTTTGTTTAATGATTTGCCCACTACTTCATAAGCATACAATGAACAGGCTGATGCCGCTATCGTTCTTTTATCAAATAGATCGTTTTTTTTGATCATTTCTTTTAGGGCAGCGAGCAATCCGTTAACACCTGTCCCTTTCACCATTATGGCGTTGCTTTCATGCACCATTTCGGCTATGCCGCCAACCGTTGTGGTTACAACGGGTAAACCTGCACACAAAGCCTCCGCAATCACACAGGGAGCGTTTTCTGAAATACTGTTCAAAATAAAGGCATCTGCAGCCTGCATCTCTTGTGCTACGGCACTATAACTGATTTCTCCACGGAAGAAAACTATGCTGTTCAACAGTCCCATTTTCTCTGCCAATTCAACATAAGTAGCATCCCGGTTTCCTGCAATCACCAGTTGAAAGGGTGTCGATACCGCTTTTTCAAGTAAAGCAACCGCCTCAAGTATGCCCGAAAAATTCTTCACCGGGTCGAGATTGGAAACGTGAAGAAAAGTGAATACGGCGGATTGACTTTCTATGTATTTAAATACATCCGTATCCACAACATTCGGGATCAAAGTAAAGGGAATTGGCTTCACATAGTGATTGATTTTCTCCGCGATGTAAGCGCTCACGGTAGCAAGATGTGTGGCATTCCTGAATATGTTCCTCATCAGCAACCGGAAAATAAATGGGCGGTTGGGGTACGGCCCTTCCACATTTTCATTGTATATCCCCCAATGCTCTGTTACCACAAAAGGAATTCCGTATTTCCTTTTGACCCACAAAGCAAGCAATCCAGCGTTCCAGGGCACATGTACATGCACCAATGCTGGTTTGCCGTGCGTTGCTATATAATTCCTGATGATTTTTTTATATGAACTGAACCAATGGAACAGATCCAGCGGCTTGAACAATCCTCCTTTTTTACGGAAATAAAAGAGTTGTTCGGTAAGTCCTGGTGAAGTATTGGAAACTTCTTCGTCAACCGAAGCGGGCTTTAATGCGATTACGTGGATATCGTTGTATAGAGCCGCCGCCCTTGCGTGTCTCTGCACGAAATCACCATCGAAGGGGTCGTTCCTGTTTGGATACCAGCTACAGAGCCAAAGTATTTTTTTTCTCTCCATAGCGAACCTGATCCTTCGATGGTGAAATCAAACTGTTTATAAATTATTTCAACGCGCCGATAATCACTTTAAACTCTTCGGCCACCAGCGATGCGCCTCCTACTAATCCACCATCCACATCCGGGCAGGCAAACAATTCAGCGGCGTTGGCGGCTTTTACGCTTCCCCCATAAAGGATGGAAACTTTTTCGGCAGTGGCCGCGCCATATTTATCGGCCAGTACGCTCCTGATGTAGGCGTGCATTTCCTGTGCCTGCGCTGTAGATGCGGTAACACCGGTACCAATGGCCCAGATCGGCTCGTATGCGATCACTACTCGTTCCATCTGTTCCGCGCTGAGGTGGAAAAGTGATTCTTCCAGTTGAACGCGGACAAATTCGTTCTGGTTCCCCTGCTCTCTTACCGGGAGGGGTTCTCCGCAACAAAAGATGGGGGTAATGTATTCCTGGATCGCCGTGGTTACTTTGGCGGCGAGGAAGGCGTTGCTTTCGCCAAAATATTCCCTTCTTTCCGAATGCCCCAGCACCACGTAAGTAACGTGGATGGAGTGCAGCATATCAGCGGATATCTCACCGGTATAAGCGCCGGCTTTTTTATCGTGGAAATTCTGGGCGGCCACAAAAGCCTTCGCGTAATCGTCGGTCTTTTTAACGGCCATTTGCAGGTAAGGCGCCGGCACCGCGAAAATAGCGCGTTGGTGTTCATTCAATCCGGCTGTGGCGGGAAGAATGGCATCCAGGAGTTCTTCGCCCTGTTGATAGGTCAGGTTCATTTTCCAGTTGGCGGCTGCAATTTGCTGTCTCATGCTTGCTCTTGTTTTGTTTTATGGTTCTTTGTCGAATATATGTTTCAGTATGTTCACTTCGTGTTCACCAAGTTTTTTCCCTTTGAAAGCTTTCCATCCTTTGATGTCTTCCAGGAATTTGTCGAACCGGTATCGTTCGATGCCCTCGCTTCCCCAGGCGAACGAAGGTATGAATTTCGGCGTTAGGGCATCTCCCCCGAATACATTGGCCCCCACCCCTACTACTGTGCCGGTATTGAACGAGGTATTGATGGCGGCCCGTGCGTAATCGCCCATCATCAACCCGCATTTCATACTTCCTGCCAGATCAGCTTCCGCGCCGGGATGGTTCCATAATTTTACGGGTGAAGTATTGTTTTTGAGGTTGGAATTGCTGGTGCCCGCACCCAGGTTGCACCAATGGCCGATCACGGAATCGCCGAGGTAGCCGTCGTGCGCCTTGTTGGAATAGCCCATCATGATGCTGTTCTTGATTTCCCCGCCCCCGGTGCAATACGGTCCTATGGTGGTGGCGCCATAAACACGGGTCCCCATTTTCAGCACCGCGCCTTCTCCCAGGGCGAAAGGCCCGCGGATGAGGCAACCTTCCATCACCTGGGCGTTCTTCCCGATGTATATTGGTCCGGTTGAAGCGTTTAATATGCTGTGCAGCACCACCGCGCCTTCTTCCATAAATATATTTTCCGGAGTGGTGATGCGGTTGGAGGCATCAGGTACCGCTGATATTCTATTGGAAGAAAGCAGGCTGAAATCGTTCCTTATGCAGCGGTCGTTCCATTCAAACAGTTGCCGCGGGTGTTCAAGTACGTTTGGGTTTTCTTCAGTAAATTCTTTCAATTCAGCTACGCGGAAGGAATGTTTCCCGGTGATAAACGCCGCATTGAACCGAAAAGCGAAGCCGCCGTAACCGGTCAAAGAAAGGCCTTGTCCCGGAACAAGCGATAGTACCGCCTTTGCCAGGGCCGGGGTTGGGATTACATTTCCGTGTATCAGCAGGGCATCGGCATAGGGCATATCTGGGGATATCGTTACTGATCCCGAATGATCTTTATAATAATCGGATGTTTTATCGGAAGAGGTACAATTCAGTAAAAGCTCCCATTTTTCCCTGATGGTAAGGATGCCGATCCTCAGGTCCTGTATGGGCCTGGTGGCCGTAAAAGGGAAAAGCCGTTCGGGCCTGCAATATTCTTCTGTAAAAAGGAGTTGCATGGGATAAAGCTACTAAAAAGAGGTTACTTCACTATGAATACGGCCGGGACGGGTCTTTGCCCTTCCTTATCAGATGGCCTTATGGTTTCTTTTCCGTTCACCAGCATACAACTGCTGCCGCCACCATCGAGGTTCAGGGCCTCCGTACAACCAATATCTATAAGCATTTTTGCCATTTGCTGAAGATCGGCGCCTTCGGCCACGCCCGGCATACGGCCTTGTACCACAAGTACGATCAACCGGCCATCTTCGGTATAGCCCATCGCGGTGCGGGGGTGCTTATCATACAACGCTTTGCCCGCGAACTTCATTTCCTCATTGTTCGTGATCCGTACTTTTCCATCCTGCACCAATACCGGTCCGCCGCCAACGGCGGTTTGCACCTTCCAGCTTTCCACAATACCATTTCTTCGTTTAAGCGTGGGCGTATGGTGCAGCGTGGGGGCAAAAGTGTATTTGCTTACATACTGAAAGGAATCTTTACGGTACTCAGGCCCTTTCTCAAAGGCGACGGGGTACTTCGCGGCGGAATCGGTATAAAGCCAGGCCACATCGGCCTTTCGTTTTCTACTGATTCCAATGGCACTGCCGGTGGTATGGTGATAGAGTAGCGTATCCTTCCCTTTTCCTCCGGTGGAATGCAGATTAAAACTCACCATTTCCCCGTTCCTGACCACCGTGTTCAGGTTTTGATTGGTCTGGAACGAAAAGAACGTTGTATTGACCACCAGCAAAGGCTTCCCGTTCTTTTCATAAAACTGTTGCGGTGTAAGCCTTCTTGATAATGTTGTATCGGCAACGAACAGGCGTTTTTTATCTTTCAACGGTACTTCGAAGTAATAAGCTACATTGGGTTTGCCATCGAGTGCGCCAGCGGTATAGTATACATTGACGCCCTGGGGCAATGAACCAAACTGCTCATTTACATTTGTCCATTTCAGTTGTGCCATGCCTGTTTGTGCCAAAAAGAAAAGGCCCGTTACGGCCTTTAAAAATTTTATCGGTTGCATTTTCAGCTTAAGTTTTTTTCCTGTTCCCAAACTTTTCTTCCGTAGCCCTGGAAAACATGCTTTTCGGAATGGTAGGAAGAACGAACGAGGGGGCCACTTTCAACATAATCAAAACCCAGTTGGTAGCCGATTTCCCTGAGTTCAGCGAACTCATTGGGGTGAACGAACCGGTCCACGGGAAGGTGCTTTTTGGTGGGCTGAAGGTATTGGCCGATGGTTACTACATCCACACCATTATCGTACAGGTCGTGCAGGGTTTGCACCACTTCTTCCTTAGTTTCGCCAAGCCCGAGCATGATGCCGGATTTGGTGCGCATGCCACCTTCCTTCAATTGGCGGAGCGTATCCATGCTTCTCCAGTACTTGGCCTGGATGCGTACGCGCCTGGTCATGCGTTCCACGGTTTCTATATTGTGGGAAACCACTTCGGGCGCCGCTTCAATGATGCGTTGAATGGGTTCTTTCTCCGCCTTAAAATCGGGGATCAGCGTTTCCAGTGTAGTATCCGGGTTGAGTGACTTTACCGCTTTAATGGTATTGTGCCAGATGATGGAGCCACCATCTTTAAGTTCGTCGCGGTCCACGGAAGTGATCACGGCGTGTTTCACTTTCATAAGGTGGATGGCTTCTGCCACACGCTGTGGTTCGTCCCAGTCTACGGCTTCGGGCCTTCCCGTCGCCACGGCGCAGAAACCGCAACTGCGGGTGCAGATGTTGCCGAGAATCATGAAAGTAGCGGTTCCCGCTCCCCAGCATTCGCCCATATTGGGGCAATTGCCGCTTTCGCAGATGGTATGGAGCTTGTGCTGGTCAACCAGACCTCTTACGTGTTTATAACTTTCTCCGATAGGTAATTTAACCCTGAGCCAGTTCGGTTTTTTAACCCTTGTTTCTTCTTCATTAATAACCTGAACGATCGGTAATTCTTGCATCCTCAATGTTTTAGGGAAGCATACGCCTCCTTATTTTTCTGAAATCTGGCACAAAGTTACATTACTTCCTTTTACCAAACTCAATTGCCAGGTAGGCGCCGAAGAAGAGTTGATCGGCTTTGTAATCGACCATGATGGGCACTTTCTGGGCGTAGAAATCAGCGGTGAGTCCTACTTCCAGGGCGGATACCACTTCATTGAAACGGCCGTAATCGAAACGGAGGCCGCCCTTTGCGTAAGCGCCGGGACGTATTTTAATTTCTCCCCAGCCTTTTCCAAGTCCGGCCCCACCTTCTATACCATAACCGCTTCTTTCTCCCACAAATGCAAGGTCGTCATCTGCATTTTCACCATATTTGATTTCGCTCACCTCATTATTCTGTTGAAAATTAACAACGCGGATATAATAGGGGCGCATCAACCCCAGGGATACCCCACCCATATACACGGCATTCACCGACACCCCGTTTTTATTGCCTTTATCTCCGATTCGACGGGATTGTCCGTAGGCGAATTTCAGGTTGTAAAAGTAGTTTTGCTTCGCATAGATAACAGGATTATTCACTATGGGAATAATTGATGAGTTGTTCAGGAACTGAACTTTATTTTCCTTCGGGTGCTTGATTTCGGCGAATTCAAGTTGGTAAAGTGTAGCGTAATTCCTGTTCTTCATCCTGGCCCACTCAATAAAAGCGCCATATCCATTGGACCGCAGTTGAATGGCGAAAGTGGTTTGCTTATTATAGATGACTACGCCCTCTTCTTCCTGCCGCATCAGCGCATTTATCCTTTCTTTCCTCTCCTCCCTTCTCTCTTCTTTACTCTGCGCGAAAAGAAGTCCCGAACTGAACAGCAGTGCCGCTGCGGCAAAAAGTTTTTTCACGGTAATGATTTGATTACTTGTTACTAACGTAAATTTAGGGCAAAAATATATAATGACCTCTTCTGTTACATACGAAGGTAATTTAAGAACAGTTGCCACCCACCTCCGCTCCAGCACCATCATCGAAACCGACGCCCCTACGGATAACAATGGAAAAGGCGAACGGTTCTCTCCCACCGACCTTACGGCCACGGCCCTTGCCAGTTGTATGCTCACCATCATGGGCATGAAGGCGCCCGCGTTAGAAGTGGCGCTTGAAGGTACCAAAGTGGAAGTGGAGAAGATCATGAGCGCCGACCCACGCAGGATTTCCGGCATAAATTTAACATTTCATTTCCCCGAAACAGTGGTAGCCGGAGAAAAGGAAAGAACCATCCTGGAACGGACCGCCCATACCTGCCCCATGATTTATAGCATTCACCCAGACATTAAGGTACAGGTAACATTTAATTGGTAGTTTAACGCTACACTACATGCCCGAGCGCAGCAACCTGCAGGAAAGCATGGGTTCATAAAAAACACACATGCTGAAAACTACGTTCACCTGCCTGCTGTTATTGGTATGCTTTCTATTGGAAGCCCAACATGTTCATACGGAAAGGTGCGGAACAGGAGCAGTGATGGAAAAGTATTTCCGTCAATTCCCAGCGTACAGAAAAACTTTTGAAGAAAGACTGGACCAGCTCAGGAAGCAGGCAGTACTTCGAAAAGAAATCCATACTGATGCGCGCGTTCAGGCTTCTTTACAGGTGCCTGTTGTGTTCCATGTGTTGTTGCCCAATCCCGCGCAGGTAACCGACGCGCAACTATTGGGGCAACTGAAAATCATTAATGATGATTTCAGCGGTTCCAATGCGGATTCAGTGAATATACCCGCCGCTTTTAAAGACCGTTTTGGTAAAAGCCAGATCAGCTTCTGCCTGGCGCAACGGAATCCGCTGGATGAACCTACTTCCGGCATCGTTCGCAAAACATATACGCTGGGGGCGTCTCCGGGTTTAGGGGATCCTGTGAAATACACTTCGCTCGGCGGTTCAGATGCCTGGGATCCGGGCAGATTTCTTAACATCTGGGTAACGGAGATAGCCGGAGGCACACTGGGTTATAGTTTTTTACCCGGAACTCCGGGACTGCCCGCACCCGAAATGGGCTTAGTGCTCAATTACAGGTACACCGGCAATTCAGGTACGGCCACGGCCCCTTTTAACCTGGGAAGAACCGCCACCCATGAACTTGGGCATTTTTTCGGTCTGCAACACATCTGGGGTGCATCGGAAAATACGCGCTCCTGCTCCGATAGTGATGGCGTAAGCGATACACCCAACCAGGACACCGCCAATTTCGGCACACCCACATTTCCAAAAACAGATGCCTGTACCCCATCCGCCCCAGGTGTAATGTTCATGAATTATATGGATTACGTGAACGACGCGGCCATGATGATGTTCACCCAGGGACAGGCGGCTTTAATGGAAACCGCGCTGAACAACTCTTCCGACAGATCAGGCTTGCTGCAATCCAACGGTTGTACCGCCCCGGTAGTTTACCCTTTGGATGCACGTGTTGTTGCAGGAGTTAATATTTCAGATGGGGCCGTCCTTTGCAGCGGAAGCTTCAGTCCTTCCATCACCATAAGAAATTCAGGCACCACCACCCTCACCACATTTTCAGCCGGCTATATCCTGGACGGCGGAACGCCGCAAAGCAGTACATTAAACGTTACGTTGGCGGCTTATACGGCAGCAAATATCCTGCTTCCCGCCGTGAACCTTACGCCGGGTACACATACCCTTCTTGTATTCGTGGCAGCTCCCAACGGAGGAACGGACAACAATCTTTCAAACGATACGCTCCGGATCAGCTTCTCCGTGAACGCACCTGCAGATTTGCCCATAACCGAAGGATTTGAAAGCGGTACGATCTCCGGAAGCTGGTACCTGCGCAGCACCGGCAACACCAACTGGCAGGTCACTACCTCTGCTGCACATACCGGCACGTATTCGATCTATTTCCCCAACTTTGAAACAGATGAACCTGGAAAAGCGGCGGACCTGGTATTGCCCGCGGCAACCCTGAACGGAGCAGACTCCATTGCCTTGAAGTTTTTTGTAGCGGCCGCCATCTACAACAATACATACCTTGATACCTTACAGGTATTGGTTTCAACAGATTGCGGGGCAACCCTTACCTCCGTGTACAAAAAATGGGGGAGCACACTCGTAACCGCTCCAGCTACTTCCGATGCCTTCTTCCCGAACGCCACACAGTGGCGGGAAGAACAGATCGACCTGTCGGCTTTCAGGAACAGCGGAACGATCCAGGTTTTCTTCCGGAACATCAACCAGTTCGGCAACAATATATTTCTTGATGATATTGCATTGAACGGATTCAATTTCCCCGATAACAATGCCGCATTATCCACCATCAACGATCCGGCTGAGCGGCTTTGTACCCCGAACATCACACCGAAGGTGACCATCCGGAATGAAGGGATAGCGCCGCTTCAAAGCTTACGGATCGCTTACAGAACAGACAATGGAACAGAAACATCCTTCCAATGGACGGGATACCTTGAAAGATTTCAGACTGAAGTGGTCACCCTTCCCGCCACGGCGGTTACGACGGGTACGCACGAACTGATCGTATATACTTCTCTTCCCAACGGACCCCCTGACCCGGATCATACCAACGACACTTTGCGCAAAACTTTTACAAGGCAGGACCCTATTCTTTTGCCATTGTCAGAAAGCTTTGAACAATCGGGCTTTCCGCCACAAAACTGGTTCCTGCAAACTCAAGGTAACAACACCTTTAACTGGGCACTTACCAACCTGGCCGCTTATACCGGGACCCGCAGCGCAGTAGCGGGAAATGCATCTGCACTTGGAACCCAGGGCGGATCAAGCGATCTTTCTACGCCATTGTTTACCTTTGCACCCTCAGATTCCCTCTATGTATCGTTCCGCGTAGCTGCACAACCTAAAAACCCGTCCGAACCGGATTATTTCAGTATTCAACTCACCACCGATTGCGGACTCAGTTACCAGCAGGTGTATTTCAAATCCACCACGGAATTGAGCATGGAAAACACAGGCAGCAACGGAGATTTTGTTCCGGCCAGAAGGAACCAGTGGCGGAAAGATTCGGTGAATCTCACGCCATTCCTGGCACAATCCAACACTTTTTACCTCGTTTTCCGCAATATCAATAACTTTGACAACAATATTTACCTGGATGATGTAAATGTGTATGGAAGAAACCTTCCTGCCAAATTAAAGGAGGACGGATTCCTGATTTCGCCGACGGTTACCCCGAACCTGCTGATGGTGCAGCATTACAGCCAGCCAACCGGTTTACGGTACATCAGGCTGGTGAACGCTGCCGGCCAACAGGTGTACCAGCGGCAATATACCGGGAACGCGGCTTCTTACATAGAACTACACCTGGGCCACCTGGCGGCGGGAACATATTTTATTCAACTCGGGTATACCGACAGGCATGTGACGAAAAAAATTGTGAAGACACCATGAGTACAGCAGCAACACTTGAAAGACTCTACCAACTAACCTCCGAAGAATCGCTTATCCAAATAGCCGGTAAAGTACTGGCGGAAGAAAGGATCACACCCGAAGAAGGTGTACTTCTCTTTGAAAAAGCAACGCTCCCCTTCGTGGGAACGCTGGCCAACCATATCCGTGAACGGAAACACGGCAATATCACTTATTACAACAGGAACTTTCATATAGAACCTACCAATGTTTGCGTATTCTCCTGCAAGTTCTGTTCTTACTCTAAGTTATACGCGCACCGGGAAGAAGGCTGGGAACTGACCACGGAACAAATGCTGGACATCGTTAAAAAATACGACTGGCAACCCGTGACTGAAGTGCATGTGGTGGGTGGCGTTCATCCCAAACTCACGCTGGAATTCTTCGCCGACCTGCTCCGGAAAATAAAGGCGCATCGCCCTGAACTTCACATCAAAGGCTTCACACCCGTTGAACTGGATTATATGTTCCGCAAAGCCAAAGTATCCGTTGCCGATGGCATGAAATACCTCCACGAACAAGGACTGGACTCCCTTCCGGGCGGCGGGGCCGAAATATTCCATCCCGAGATCAGGCAGCAGATCTGTGACGATAAAGTAGATGCGGAAGGATGGCTTGCCATACATGAAGCCGCGCACAACCTGGGCATGCACAGCAATGCCACCATGCTTTACGGACACATCGAATCCTATTTCCACCGGGTGGACCATATGGAAAGGTTGCGCCAACTCCAGGATAAAACCGGAGGCTTCAACACGTTCATCCCGCTGAAATTCAGGAACGGCGACAATGAAATGAGCAATGTGCCCGAATCTACGGTAGTGGAAGACATGCGCATGTACGCTATAGCCCGCATATACATGGACAATTTCCCCCACCTGAAGGCCTACTGGCCCATGCTGGGCAGGAACAACGCCCAGATGACACTGTCTTTCGGCGTGAATGACCTTGACGGCACCATTGATGATACCACGAAAATCTATTCAATGGCCGGATCAGAAGAACAAAAGCCAGCGATGACCACCAAAGAACTTACCCTGCTGATAGAACAGGCGGGCAGGGTGCCGGTGGAAAGAGATACGCTTTACAACAGTATAAGCAGCGCTCCCGTATTGACGTAAGTAATGGCCCACGCTATCACATTAATCACAAAAATTATATATCGATACTCAACGTTTGTTTCATTTTTTGAAAATGAGATGTTAACGGGCACCCGTAAGTGGTAAAATTTGCCACCGGCACTTGCAACATTCATTTAGTTTGCTATATATTTGCGTACCCTATCCTGAAAACTCCTATCTCCTATCTATAACCGCCACTACCGTTTGCCCCGGCAAATTCTCCAGTGGTATGCATTGTTGCCAGAATTTCAGTATTCCTGAAGAGCCGACATTCAAAAATGCCGAAAGGCTTATTGTGCCTACAAACCACTAATTGTCCGTTAATGAAGCAGTCCTACTCTCCGTTGCGATTAGCAGTATTATTGCTGCTCCTCCTCATTGAAAACTTCGCGCATGCGCAAACAGGTGTATTGAATCCTGATGACCCCATTGTCGTGTACAACGCCAGTGCTCCGCCGGAAACCCCGCCATTCGGCACGCTTTCCAAGTGGGTGAAAACAAACAGGGTATCTTTCAATACCACTTCGTACAAGGCCTATTTCTACAAGGGAATGTCTTTCAGACTGAAGTTCCCGAAATCCTACAAAGATTCGCTGGGAAGGGGTAAGAAGTATCCCATCATGGTATTTTTTCATGGTGTTGGTGAAAAAGGCTCTATTTACGATAACGAAGCCCAGTTGGTACACGGTGGACAACGCTTCATGAACAATGTGGACAACGGCAGTTTCGACGGGTTTCTTTTTTATCCGCAAACCAGTTCTTCCTCCGGTGGTTTTAATACCAATCATTACAGTGCGATCAATGAACTGATAGAAAACTATTTTATTCCCGAACTTGGTGTAGATCCTTTCCGCGTGATCGTGAACGGTTTATCCGGCGGTGGCGGCGCAACATGGCAGATGCTGAAACTGTATCCCACGTTGGTGGCCGCGGGAACTCCCATCAGTGCGGTATCTAACTATGACGCGGATCCTAATAATATCGCGAATGTAAAATATACGCCGATCTGGCTTTTCCAGGGTGGACTTGATAAAGCACCGGCTCCTTTTACCGCGCGTGGCGTGGTGAACTCCTTTAAAGCCGCCGGAGCAAATATCACTTATACAGAATATCCAACATTGGGTCATAGCAGTTGGAACACCGCCTGGGCCGAAGCCGATTACCTCCCTTTCATCAAAAGGGCGCATAAGGCTAATCCCTGGCCGCTCAATGGCAGAACTGAATTCTGTCCCAACACCACCATCAGTCAGGTCATCGGCGTTACGCCCGGTTTTGATGGTTATGAATGGAGCAAGAACGGACAGGTAATTGCCGGAGCGAACAACAATACATATACCGCAACTTCGATAGGCACTTACGCCTGTCGTGTACTGAGGGGTACTGTTTGGTCAGACTGGTCGCCCATCCCAGTGGTAATTAAAGAAAAAGGCGCCACGGTTCCGCCCGCGATTACCATTTCAGGCGGTGGTAGCCCGCTGATCCCATCCCCTTCTCATACTGATGGTGTACAACTTGAAGTGCCGGAAGGATTCATTGCTTACTCCTGGCAAAAAGAAGGGGAAGCCACTGTTCTTGGCACAACAAGATTTCTGCAGGTACAACAACCAGGCGCTTACAAAGTGATGGTAAGCGAAGAAAACGGTTGCGCCAGCGAATTCTCAGCTCCTTTTGTGGTGAAAAACGCGAATGGAACGGATGCGCCTCCGGCACTGCTGTCGGTAAGCGCGGATGCAGTTTCCAAAACAAAAATACGTGTGAGCTGGAACCAGGTTCAGGCTCCCGCAAACAATGAAACGGGTTTTGAAGTATACCAATCAACTGCAGCCGGCGGCACGTACCAGCTTATAGCCACCACTGCCGCGGACAGCACAGGCTTTACGATTGAACAACTGCGTTCCAACACCATTTATTATTTCAAAGTAAGAGCCATCAACAACAATGGCGCTTCGGCTGTAAGCAATGAAGTAAACGCACGTACACTTTCGGATATTCAGGCGCCTACCACACCGCTTCAACTCCAGGTAATTTCCACAACCCGTAATGCGGTGGAATTAAGTTGGAATGAATCCACAGATGATGTGGCGGTTACAGGATATGAAGTGTATGTAGATGGATTGAAATATTACGAAACAGAGAATACCTATATCACGGTGTATAACCTGGAACATGGCTCCGCCTATAATTTCCGGGTAAAAGCCAAAGACGCGGCGGGTAACCTTTCAGCCTTCAGCAACCAGGCTACCGCCCGACCTTTGCTGAACGGACTCAGTTTCAAATATTACATCACCACTGAAAACTGGACCGCGCTTCCCAACTACGACTCCCTCACCCCTTATGCTGTGGGCACAATGCCTGCGGTAAGCATCAATGAGAGAACCCAGGACGACCGCTTCTCTTACCTTTGGGAAGGTTATATTACCGTACCGGTAACAGGTACCTACTATTTCCGCACGGCATCGGATGAAGGAAGTAAGGTATGGTTGGGTAACCTCAACCAGGTTGGTTCCCCATACGCTTATGTGGGCGGCCCTGTAGTGGTGAACAATGACGGTAATCACGGAAATACCACGGTTACCTCACAGGCGCTCACCCTGCAGGCAGGTACTTATCCGATTGCGATCGCCTATTTCGAAAGAACGAGCGGCCAATCCATGACCTTCTCCTGGAGAACACCGCTTACCGGTTCAGGTTACGCAACAGTGCCCAATTCAGCCTTTATTGACCCCGCCCCTGCCGATGGCGTCGCCCCCGCAACACCGGGTGCGCTTTCAGCTACCGCTCTGGGACATAATAAGGTGCAACTCTCCTGGAACGACCGCAGTAGCAATGAAGTGCGCTTTGAGGTGTGGAGGTCTGAAGACGCTACGGGTGGCTTCACAATGGTGGGTACTACAGGTGCAAACAATACAGCCTTTACCGATTCCCTGGAATTACAACCTGCAACAAACTACTTCTACAAAGTGCGTGCTGTTGGTGAGTTTGGAGAATCGGCCTTCTTCCCCGTTGATAATGACGCACTCGGCGTGTGGAGGTTGAACAATTCTTATATTGATTCCATTTCCGGAGCTAAACCGCTTATTCCTTCCAGCGGCCCTGTATTTGATAACAACAATAAGAAAGAAGGTTCCCATGCACTGGTGTTTAACGGCACCAACCAGCATGCAGACTTTACAAGTGTAGCCAACGATTACCTCCGCGGCGCTTACAATAAAAAATCCGTTGCTTTCTGGATGAAGGCCACCACATTTACAGGAGGCAGAAATGTGATTGATATCGGTGGACGCGATTACGGCCTGGCGGTAAGGCTCGACTCCAATAAAATATTCGTGGGTGTGGCCAACGCCAATGTGCGCAAAAGCATTTCCGTTCCTTATACCAGCACGAACTGGGAGCATGTTACGGTAGTATATGATACGAATACACTGAAATTATACCTGAACGGCACGCTGGTTGCCGGCGACAGCGCACTGGGCTTTAACGCCATCGCCGCCGGTTCAAACTCCTCTTCTGTTGCAAGGGTGAACGGTACCAATGCCTTTAACTTCGGAACCGGAAGGTTCGCCGGCGCTATCGACGATCTTTCCATCTTCGGGAAAGCGCTTACCAGTGGAGAAATCAACCTGTTGAAAGAGAACAAATACGATAAGCTGGAAGTAAGAACGGAAGATCTTCCCGCAGGTCCGCAGGCTCCGGCGCAACTCAACGCCTCCGCTGTTTCAACAAGCCGTGTTCACCTCACATGGAACGATGCGTCCAACAATGAAACCGGCTTTGAAATATACCGATCCGCCAATACCGCCGACGGATATGCGCTGTTTGCCACTGTACCGGCTAACAGTACTTCCTTTGCGGATACAACACTTCCCGCCAACACCACTTACTTCTATATGGTGCGTGCGGTAAATGAAGGAGGGCATTCCGCTTACAGCAATGAAGACAGCGCCACTACATGGAACTCAGCGCCTGTTGTTACAGCGATTGCGCAGAAGAACATGTGCTTCGGTACGCAATTGAACCTGCCTGTTTCCGCTACGGACGCCGATCCTGAGACGCTGACCATCCA
>NZ_JAMDLG010000031.1 GCF_023721715.1 Parasegetibacter sp. NRK P23 | reverse complement strand
CGGTCAGTTCAAAATTAGAGGATTGATTTGATTTTCGACCGCTTTATCCACTACCGTCCGCGCTTCAATGTGTGAAGGATTTTCGCTTGCCGGTGTGGATAAAGCTGCCTGCTGATTATTTGCGGCAACCCAATTGCTTAAGTAGCGCGCGGGCGATTGATAGCCGAGCGATTTATGTGGGCGACCCTGGTTGTAGTCTGTCCGCCATTCCTCACACATCATCCTTACTTCCCGAAGGCTGGAAAACAAGTATGCGTTGAGCAATTCCCTGCGTATGCTGCCGTTTTTTCGTTCAATGTATCCGTTTTGCATTGGTTTGCCTGGTTGTATAAACTGTAAAGTGATCTGCTTGCTGTTGCACCATTCTTCCAATCGGTGGGAGATGAACTCTGGCCCGTTGTCTACCCGTATGTTGGCCGGCTTTCCTCTTTGGTTAAGCAGCCGTTCCAGCGCCCTGATCACTCTTAGGGTTGGAAGTGAAGTATCCGCCTCAATGCACAGGGATTCCCGGTTAAAATCATCCAGGACATTGAGCAAACGGAACCTTCTTCCATCTACCAGGGAGTCGCTCATGAAGTCGATGCTCCATACCTGATTGGGAGCCGTTGGTGTAAGCAAAGCCTGTTTTACTCTTTCCGGAAGCCTTTTTCTGGCCCTTCTCCGGATGTTGAGTTTCATTTTCCTGTATACCCGCCGCACCCGCTTATGGTTCCATTGCTCCCCACGGTTACGGAACCGGTGGTAGGATTGCCAGAAACCGATAGCGGGATGCCTGGTGGTGAGAGCAGTGAGCGCTTCCTCAATGGCGCTATCGTCTTTGATTCTGGCCGTATAATGGTAGCTACTTCGTGGCAGTCGCACAATCTTACAAGCCTTGCTGACACTGCACCGCTCTTCGAAAACCAAATATTGAACGGTTTCTTTTTTCTCAGCAGGGCTTAAAACTTTTTTTCGATCAGGTTTTTCATGGCGCGGTTCTCGAAGGTCAGTTCAGCCACAATTTTCTTGTATTGACTGAGTTCGGCTTCCATATCCTTCATCTTTTTAACGTCGCTGACCTCCATGCCGCCATATTTCGCTTTCCAATTGTAAAAGGTCGCTTCGCTGATACCCAACTCACGGCATACCTCTTTGGTGGGAATGCCCGATTCCTGTTGCTTGATCGCAGCCACTATTTGGCTCTCGGTAAATCTTGTCTTTTTCATCGTAGTTAAC
>NZ_JAMDLG010000030.1 GCF_023721715.1 Parasegetibacter sp. NRK P23 | reverse complement strand
TTCCTGTTGCTTGATCGCAGCCACTATTTGGCTCTCGGTAAATCTTGTCTTTTTCATCGTAGTTAACTGTTTAAAGATAAAGAGATAACTCTACTCTAAAACTGACGGAATTGGGGGCCGCTGACAATCTGTTCAAGGGTTGTAGGAAATAAGGCTTTCATCAAAGGTTCAAACTTCTCATTCTCAAGCGCTGGATGAATTCGTTTTGTATTTAAAAAAAGGAACATTTCATTTCCCCAATTTTTTAGAAACTCTGCCAACACTTTCGTTTCAATGCCTTTATACCCAAAAGGGTCAATGAATAATAAAGAGGGGCACTCATTGAACTTTCCATTATGAGTATTAGTGACCAAAAAATCAGTTATTGCTTGATTTTCACCTACAGTACTTTTCCCAAAATGAACTTTTTTTGGGAAAGTTCCATTTGGAAACTCCCTTTTGAAGTTTTCCTCTAATGCTGCTGAATATGTATTGTCATTAAAAACGAATTTTACGTTGCTTCTTAGAAATTCATCTTTTTGGCATCGTCTCGCAATAAGAATTGGTGTAGAAGGATTACCATCTGCGTAAAGTCCAGGTCCAGCGAATAAGTCAATGTATCGTAGTTCTTTTGGTTGATGCTTTCTGATAATAATCTTGCAATAACTCGGAAAATATTCAGAAACAATACTTGCTTTAATTTTTGAAGATACTGTCTGCTTTTCGAAAAATTCGCTCTCTTTCATCGAATTGAGGTTGATTTATTTAACAGTTAGTTTGAAAAATTAGTAGGGTGTTGAAATACGCTTGCACACAACGTAACGGCTTTGCGATGGCCGGGATTTGAAAACGTAAACAGTCTTGCCGAAATTAAATTTTCTTTGAAAACTAAACATCACGTTTACCGTCTTACCCGGCTATTGCAAAACTATTGTTGGTAGCATGTTGTTTTCAATATGAGTCAACCAGATCCCTGATTTGTGCAACTAAGTCAGACCGTCTTTCCTGATCCCTCTCCGTCCTTAATTGTCTTTGAATGTCAATATACAAGTCGCAACGCATATGAAACTCATCCTCTAAAATAGTCTGCTCCAACCAATCGGCGAAATCTTTAAGTGAAGGTTCTATGTAAGAATATTGAAGTGTCTGAGCAAAAGAAATCGTCTGTAAATTTGAGCCTTCCCATTTGTCAATTTGAATCAAAGGTTTGCCAAAAAATTGATCAAACAAATACGTGTTAGCATAAAACGTCTCAAATGCTTTTTTTGTAGCCTCTTTGATTCTTCCAGATTTGAAAAGAACAATAGTCCACTCGAAAAGAAAATCAGGAAATCCTATATCATCCGGAAAATTTTTTGAAAACCACCTGAGATATGCTAATCCGCCTTTATAGTCTTCAAGCTCTATAAAATACTTTACAGGAAGATATCTGATGCCTCGACTGTCGTCGTAACAGCCATATTTTCTCTTATCTGCTGCAAGAGTTCGCTTGATTTTAGAAATCTTTGTCTTGAGTGCTTCTATTTTTTTTGGTGTCACCGAGTATGTTTTACAATTGCTACCAACGTAACGGCTTTGCGATGGCCGGGATTTGAAAACGTAAACAGTCTTGCCGAAACTGAATTTACTTTGAAAAATGAACTGCACGTTTACCGTCTTACCCGGCTATTGCAAAACTAATGTTGTGGGCCGTTTATTAATCAATCGGATTTAAATTTTCGTCTAATCGTTATCAATCGAAATTTTATATAATCGTAAATAAGTCCAAAGATTAATAGCGTAGAAGCAATACATAAAGTGATAAGTCCAACTTTTGAATATGAAATGCCGCCTGCTACACCACCAAGAAAAAAGAAGCTGATAATCGTCAAGCGCAACTTGATTGATATTAGCAGCTTGTGCCGCTGATCAGTACTCTTGTAAAAAAACAATTGCGACAGTTCAATCCCTAAGTCAGTAAAAAGTCCGGTCAAATGGGTTGTCCTTACACTGGAATTTGATATTGTTGTTACAAGCGAATTCTGAAGTCCCATCGAAAAAAGAAGGCTAAAAGCAATGACATTTGCATTTAAAGGCTCTGCGTCTCCCCAGATTCCAATAAAAAGCAAGAGCATTGCTTCAATTGAAGCAGGAACTGCAAAAGCAAAACTCAAATCTCTCCTTGAAACAATTTCAATTAAAAAATTGGAAACGAAAGAACCCAGAAAGAAGAAAAATATATACAAGAAATAGACAAGTCCAGCCCAAAATTCTAACCTGAAAACCTCATCTATTAAAAAGGCGAAATGCCCCGTCACATTTGTTGTTAATCGTCCAATAGCAAGAAAACCTGCTACGTTTACCATACCCGCAACGAAAGACAACAATGAAGCAATTCTCAGATTGTGTCTAAACGTCCGCGCTTTTCCTTGATGTCTAAACATTTTTTATAGGTCGTCCGATTAATGGCCCACAACAGTACGGCTTACTGATGGACGGGAATTTGAAAACGTAAACAGTCTTGCCGTGAATGAATTTGTTTAGAAACTGAACTCCACGATTATCGTCTTACCCGGCTATAAGTAAACCGATGTTATAGCCAGTTTTAAGAACATTAAAACGGTCAAAACAAATTGTCAGTACGAAACATCTTATCGTCTGCTAGCTTTTTTGAACATCTACGAGAGATCCTCACAAAAGATTAAAAGCAATTTCTACGCTTTTGTCGTGACGTTTGAATCGTCAATAAAAACTCCACGAAAGCAGATTTATGCAATTGAAGTCGATCAAAATGATGTGTGAAAACTCAACATAATAAAGATCGAAAATGCTAACCGAAGATTTGTCGAGCCATTGCTGGCAATGCTTCGCCACCTCACTCACATCCAGGACATTGTAAGGTTTAAGGGAATTCGTCTTACAATATAGAGATTTTCTGGAAAAAAAAGAACTGCGATAGGAACTTTTAACCGGATTAAAAAACTATCCGTCAATAAGTTATGCGTCTTGACAGTGAAAGATCTCCATAGAAAAGGTTTGAAATAAACTCTGCGAGAACAACAAATATGAAGGTCTGCTCGCAAACAAAACCCTTGTCACACCGTTTGGGTTCGTCACCTCAAAAATTGCAATTGAAAAGGGCAAAAATCAAATTGGCTATAACGGTACGGCTTACTGATGGACGGGAGTTTGGAAACGTAAACAGTCTAGCCGCGAATAAATTTACTTTGAAAAATGAACATCACGTTTACCGTCTTACCCGGCTATTAGTAAACCGCTGTTAGCGGTTCGTTTTATTATTTCTTGGTCAGTTTGTACCTTAAATGAGTTGTCAAGTTCGAAGGTATTACTTCAATAATCTCAATATCATATTTATCCTTGTCAATACCTTCAAATAATCTAATGCCACTTCCCAAGAAAACAGGAGCTATGTGAATAAAAAACTCGTCAACAAGTCCAGCGTTCAAAAACTGTTGAATAGTATTGGCCCCACCTTGTATTCTTATGTCCTTTCCCTTGGCTGAACTTTCCGCCTTTTCTAATGCGCTTTCTATTCCATCATTGATAAAATAAAAAGTCGTCGCCCCCTTTTGCCTCCAGGGTTCACGCCTTTCGTTTGTTAGTACATAAACGTCCGCCTCGTAAAGATCCTCAGCCCAAACAACCTCACCTTCCTCAAACATCCTTTTCCCCATTATATAAGATCCAGTCCTATCAAAAACATCGTCAATTAATTTGCTGTCTGCACCATATTCCAGACCACCTTCCATTTTGATATGCTTCCAAAATGCTTTTTGTTTAAACATCCATTGATGTAATTGGCCGGAAACCCCTCCCATTGGATTACTTGGGCTTCTGTTAGCGCCAGCGAAGAAACCGTCAAGTGATATCCCACTGTCAAAGATTATTTTACCCATAATGTCTGAATTTTGTTGCCTGCCACAATGTACTCCCCTTTGCAACACTTTAATGTCCCAAGAATGACCGCTAACGTAACGGCTTACTGCCGGACGGGAATTATAAACGTTCACAGTCTTGCCGAGAATGAATTTACTTTGAAAAATGAACATCACGTTTACCGTCTTACCCGGCTGGCAGTAAACTGCTGTTGTACGCTCTCAATAAACAGAATGTTAAACACAACATTCGTCTATATTACTGTCAGCAGTCGGTATAATTTAACTCAAATACTGCAGTCTTTTAGCAAAGAACAAGGCAATTTTTATCGCAAATAGAAATCAATATTTATAGGAGTCAATTTTGACACCGTATCCCTCCAGCAAAAGGTCGAACTTGTCTGCTATGCTACATAAATACTCCAAATTTTCACACAGGATTTCAGGAGTCCATATACCTTTCAAGGATGCTCTGAGCTCATATCCTTTAAAAATAATTGCAGTCCTTACAGTTCTTAAAGATGTAGTATATCCAATTCTATTTAAAAACATGCCTATTGCGACAATTTTCCTTTCGCGTCCAGCATAAAAATCAAAATCGAAAACAACTTCATTCTCCAAATCCAGTCCGCTGCTTTTTAATTCAAGCCAAATGTCGCTTAAGTCAAAAGTGAGTCTTTTAACATCATTTCTTTTCATACAAAGTCACCTATTGTCAAGAGGCATTGCGTACAACGTAACGGCTTTGCGATGGCCGGGATTTGAAAACGTAAACAGTCTTACCGAGTTTGAATTTACTTAGAAAACTAAACATCACGTTCTCCGTCTTACCCGGCTATTGCAAAACTATTGTTGTACGCGTAAGTTTTACTATTGAACTTTTATGTTAACCTTAGTTCCGTCTGGCAGATTTTTGATTTGCTCACATATCTGTCCACAAAATGCAAAATGAATACTCATATCCGTCGGATCTATATTGTCCACAGAATATTCGCCACCTAGTATAGGAAGCTGTTTATAACTGTAAACTTCGTTCTCTTTTAGAGTTTTCCCACTGTCTATCAATTTCTCAATGAGCAAAGGGAGAAACCAATCGTCCAGTTTTACCTCGTCATCAAGAAATAATTGATACTCCTCTAAGGAGCTAGCAATTTTTGTCAATTCGCCGTTTTCTGTTTGAAGCCAATAAACATTGTCGTCTTTTCCTAAAAAGAACATATCACCTAAACACGAAATTGTAACAACAGCCTTCATGTCGGTCACTAGCCAGCGCCAACATGATAAAAAGTCTTCCAAGTTTGCATTAGCTATATCCTTTGTTAATTGCGCTAAACTAAGTCTCATTGTCGATAAATTTGCGTACAACGTAACGGCTTTGCGATGGCCGGGAGTTGAAAACGTAAACAGTCTTGCCGTGATTGAATTTACTTTGAAAAATGAACATCACGTTTCCCGCCTTACCCGGCTATTGCAAAACTATTGTTATAGCCAGTTTTAAGAAGCTTAAAACGGTCAAAGCAAAT
>NZ_JAMDLG010000029.1 GCF_023721715.1 Parasegetibacter sp. NRK P23 | reverse complement strand
CCGTTAGCCGCAATTCTTGAAACATTCTTATGTTCAGATTATTTTCTAAAGACGATAAAAATATGTGTCCTATTGACGCTGAAATGCGCTTGTGGATGGAGAATTCATTTTTATGGTTGGCGACTCAGTTTGGACACGATAATATTGGTACTAAGCAAATGTTGTATCCAACTTTCGAGCATTTCCCTTTTACTTACGATGGTTCTTTGGAGGTGTTGAGTAAGACATCAGAATTGGTGGCGAAGCAAATGGAAATTAATCCAGATGAAATAAATCTGGAGGTGTTTGATGAAAATATTAAGGAAATATCCAGGGGTGGCCATCATTCCTTTTGGACAGAAGTTGATCCTGATAGTGAAGTGAGTCTGGCGGCTGGAGTCTTTTTTGACAAGAGCGATAATGGTAAGTATGATATTTTTATTGAGCAGCAAAGCATGACTGATCCAGAATGTATGGTTGCTACCATTGCTCACGAATTCTCCCATATTAAGCTGCTAGGTGAAAGACGTTTGGATGTAAATGATGAAAGTCTTACTGACTTGACAACTGTTGTTTTCGGTCTGGGTATATTTAATGCTAATTCTGCTTATAAGGAATGGAAATCAAATGAAGGATTCGGCCACAACAGTATAGGATATTTGAAACAAAGGGAGTGGGGGTATGCTTTGGCCTTGTATGCTTATTTTAGAGGTGAACAAGAGCCGGGTTGGACAAAGTACTTGACACTAAATCTTCAATCGGACTTCAAAAGGAGTATGGAGTTTATTAATGCAAACCAAGACAAAGTATTTATTGAGGAATATCACGGTCGCGGCTAACAATAGTTTACTGAATAGTCGGGTAGACGGGTAACTTAGTGTTCATTTTTCTAAGTAAATTCAATCACGGCAAGACTGTTTACGTTTTTAAACTCCCGCCCATCAGTAAGCCTTGCCGTTA
>NZ_JAMDLG010000028.1 GCF_023721715.1 Parasegetibacter sp. NRK P23 | reverse complement strand
CTGCTTTTTCAAGACTTTCAATTTTATAAAAGTATTGAGCTTTGGAAAGAATCGGCTACACACAACAGCGGTTTACTAATAGCCGGGTAAGACGGTAATCGTGATGTTCATATTTCAAAGTAAATTCAATCTCGGTAAGACTGTTTACGTTTCTAAACTCCCGTCCATCAGTAAGCCGTACCGTTGGCGGTAATTTTATGAGAACCCCACTAATCATTATAATTCTTATTTTTTCTAGCACTTTGTTTGGACAATCAAAGACGCTTACCAATGTAATAAATGGAAAAGGCGACACATCCTTTGGGTTTAAATATCACAATTTACTTGCAAAAGACTTGTCATTTTCTCAAATTGATACATCTACATCCCCGTTTCATTTCAGAGTTTGGAAAACAAATCAGGTTCTTGATATTTTTCAAAATAGTGACGGTTCATATGCTGGAGAACTAACATCTTGGTTGACAGAGCAAACACCCGACAAGGAAGATCCCACAGATAGAATATTAGTGGATAAAAGAAAACTTAGTATTGACACTATTAAAAATATTATCTGCTTTATTGAGGCTTCACAGATTAACAAGTTGCCAACCGACGATTCTATTCCTGGTTGGAAACATGGTTTTGACGGCATTACTTATACAATTGAAACGTCCACACAAAAAACTTATTCATTCAAAACTTACTGGACTCCAACTGCTCAGGACACAACATTAACAGAAGCCAGATATCTCCAATCTTTCATTGATAGGATTTTTGAATTTGCAAACAGCACGACAGCTTGGATTCAGTTTGAGAAAAGTATACCATATGAATGCTATAATGTTGGAATGACAATTCGTTGTAAGGTGCTGACAAAAAAGCAAAAGAGACATTTTTTAAGAGAAAGAAAAATCTACCGCCAACAGCGGTTTACTAATAGCCGGGTAAGACGATAAACGTGATGTTCATTTTTCAAAGGAAATTCAACCTCGGTAAGACTGTTTACGTTTCCAAACTCCCGTCCATCAGTAAGCCGTACCGTTATGCGCAATTAAAACTACTTAGAGAGTTACCTGCTTTGGCTTGACCTTTTGAGATACAAATGATACACGGATTATGAGTTGCATTTTGACCATCGGAGGAGCTGATTTCAATATTGATGATTTTATTGACAAGCATGACTTAAATCCATACAAGAAAAGTTATAAAGGATATCCAAAGTTTAAATCAAATCCAGACGGAGAAAAGCTCGTTTCTTCAAGTTTTTCGATTGAGGTGAGTTTGGCAGACTTTGCTGACCCTGAAAACCAGCTTAATGACGCTATTTTATTTCTTACTGGCAATGAAGAATGGCTTTCGGATATTCCATTGACGACTAAAATAGATTATGCCATTTTAGATTTTGGATTTCATATTATTTATGAACATGACTTTTGTAAGTCTATAAAAATAAAAAATGACCTTCTGTTGAAGGCTGGAAATTTGGGACTTGAAATCCAACTTTCTTTTTACTCTATTGATATTGACGATGCATTGACCGTTAGCTAATTTTTATTTTGCGGGCGCATAACAATAGTTTACTGAATAGCCGGGTAGACGGGTAACGTGGCGTTCAGTTTTTCAATTAAATTAACTCACGGCAAGACTATTTACGTTTCCAAACTCCCGCCCATCAGTAAGCCTTACCGTTGGGTGAAATGTGTTTCAGATCTTCCAAATTGACTGCATTCTAAGTCGACTAAAAACTTTTATATTTGCCTTATCAATGAATTTGTTAGAGAAACATATAGACGCTATTCAGAAACTTTGTAAAGATCACAAAGTCAAGCAGTTGTATGCTTTTGGTTCGGTGCTTACAAATCAGTTTGATAAAAAAAGTGACGTTGATTTAATGGTCGAGTTCGATCCACTAGATGTATCAGTCTACGCAGACAATTATTATGACCTTAAGTTTTCCCTTCAAGATTTATTAAAACGGCCAATTGATCTCCTTGAGGAAAAAGCCGTAAAAAATCCTTTCTTCCGCCAACATATTTTGCAGCAAAGACAACTTGTTTATGGACATTGAGATAAAGGTGTGGCTTTATGATATTTTAAATGCTATAAATGAGATTGACTGCTTTTTCATTGACACTCCTAAAGAGTTTGTCGCCTACCAAAATGATTTAAAGACTCGTCGTGCGGTAGAGCGTAATTTAGAGATAATAGGAGAGGCAATGAAACGTATTCTGCAAAAGGATGACAGTTTAGAACTCTCAAATTCTCGAAGAATAGTTGATACACGAAACCGTATCATCCACGGATATGATTCAGTCTCGGACGAAATTATATGGTCAATTGTTGTAACACATTTACCGGTTTTAAGGACAGAGATCGAAATTCTTCTAGGAGAGTAATCACACTCCACCCAACAATAGTTTTGCAATAGCCGGGTAAGACGGTAAACGTGATGTTTGGTTTTCAAAGTAAATTCAATCACGGCAAGACTGTTTACGTTTTTAAACTCCCGGCCATCGCAAAGCCGTTACGTTAGCGGCTATTTTATCGACACCTAAAAAATGAAACTAATAATCCTGAATATTTGTTGCTTTTTAGTTTGTCTGACTGCTTACGGGCAAGACTCAACTTTCGATATAGGTAAGTCGCAAAAAATAAATTTCACAAAATATTCATTGGCTGAAAGAGTCGGTTTTTATCCTTTCAATATAGCTTTTAAAGTGGCTATCGTGTCTTTCGACAAGCAAGTGAAAAAGATTGACAGTTCAGATTGGAGGTTTGGTAAATCTTCCTATAAAGACTACAAGGGAGACGTTGAATACGGATTACAGTTTCTAAATGACACAATTTGCCTTTCAAAACTAACACAGATAAAAATTCTCGATACCAATCAGGTTGATTCATTGACTGACATACTCTACAACACATGCTATCGTTGGACAATCACTGAAACTACCAAAGCAATGTGCTACTTACCACATAATGCAGTTCTTTTTTTCGACAAAAATGAAAAGGTTATCGATTATATCGAAATTTGTTTTGATTGCTATCAATTCAAATACAGCAATAATAGAATTGAGAGGTTTGACCAGTGCGACTTTGCAGTTTGGGATTTGAGAAAGTATTTTAGGAAGTTGGGATTATGTGTGACAGAGAAAGACTTTGATAACAAAACAAGCCGCTAACAATAGTTTACTGAATAGCCGGGTAGACGGTAAACGTGATGCTTGGTTTTATAAATAAATTCAATTGCGTCAAGACTGTTTACGTTTTCAAACTCCCGTCCATCAGTAAGCCGTTACGTTAGCGGTCAGGCTATGAGACGTTAACGAAGCAGAAACGAATGGAATTTATCAGACGACTTTTCAACATAAGTAAAAAATCCAATGACAGTTGGACAATGTTTAGCACTTCAAAAGCTGAAAGGAAAGGATTACTCGTTTCCATGGGAGAAATTACAATCGGTGACGACTTTTTAAAAATTGAGAATTATCCATTTGAGCCATCAATTGCTTACAAGCAAAATATCTTCAAGGCAAACCAAATTGACGACATTGACGTAAAATCATATCCACCAACATTTAGAATTGGGAATGAAATAGTTTTTTTAGAATCAGATAAAAAAGAAATACTTGAGGTATTTGCTGCAAAAAATGGAGTTAAGACTGTTGAAAGGTCTTGGATTTGGGGTTGGATACTTGAGCCATTTTTAGACACGGAGTATACAGCCGAAACCGACCAACGACTAACGAAACTTTTAGAAAGCCACGGACTTACAGCAGGCCAAGTAAAATCTATAAGGGCCGAAGTCGAAACTCAAATGCTTAAATATAACTTTGACACAATGCTTTGGGAATGGGGCGGATTTGACGCTTCGGACGTTCTGAAAGCAATGCGTACGAAATATAAAAAGGACGAATACGAAGACTTTTACAGACGCGTTATGGAGATAGCCCTATTAAGCATAAAGACTGCCGAATAACAAAAGCCCGAACCGCTAACATCGGTTTACTGCTAGCCGGGTTAGACGGTAAACATGATGTTCATTTTTCAAAGTAAATTCATTTGCGGCAAGACTGTTTACGTTTCCAAACTCCCGTCCATCAGTAAGCCGTACCGTTGTGTGTAATTTTTGACGATTCCATATATGAACAGACTTAAACTTTATTTATCTTTTATTCTGA
>NZ_JAMDLG010000027.1 GCF_023721715.1 Parasegetibacter sp. NRK P23 | reverse complement strand
TGTTGTGTGTAGCCGATTCTTTCCAAAGCTCAATACTTTTATAAAATTGAAAGTCTTGAAAAAGCAGCAAAATAACTCGCTCTTTCAAACTCAATTGGTTCAATTTGGTCATAAATTTCAGTCAGTCCTGCATAGCCAGTTTCATAACCAAAGTCCCCTAAAACAATTTTTCCCTCAAAATCTTTGATTGTCGCAGTAATGGCTCCGCACTCTATATCGCCGCATTCAGGACAAACGTAGATCATAACTCGCCCTGAAGCAAGTTGAGATTTTTCTTTTAGAGTAAAAACATTCAAAACATGTCTATAATACTCTTGGTTTCCTTCCAAATTAATCAAGGTCATATAGTCAGCAGACTCTAAATTTAGAATTGTCTTTAGCGATTTACCTGAAACCATAAAATCCCAATAGTCCCTCGGCGTTTGATTTGCTCCTATTTTTCGTGTCGCTTGACTAAGAGTTAAAATATCCATTGAGTATTTGAGAATTGTCCAACTGTAATTTTGATAAGTGTAAAACGTCACCAAGGTTACACACAACGGTACGGCTTACTGATGG
>NZ_JAMDLG010000026.1 GCF_023721715.1 Parasegetibacter sp. NRK P23 | reverse complement strand
GCTTCGGTACGCAATTGAACCTGCCTGTTTCCGCTACGGACGCCGATCCTGAGACGCTGACCATCCAGGTGAGCAACCTGCCCGCCTTCGGTACTTTCCAAAGTACAGGCAACGGCATAGGCACCCTCAGCTTCAACCCCGCGCTTTCAGATGCCGGTACTTATAACGACATCACCGTTACGGTTACCGACGAACACGGCGGCTCCGCCTCCACCGTCTTCCACCTGGTGGTGGACGCAAACTACCAGCCCGTTGTGGCCGCGGTAAACAATGTAACGCTCAACGAAAAAGCCACCGCGCAACTCAACCTCAGCGCCACCGATGAGAACGAGAACGACGCGCTGAGCTGGTCGTTCACCGGACTGCCCTCCTTCGTGACCGTGACCACCAACGGTGGTACCGCGCAACTGGACCTGGCTCCGGGCTACGCCGATAACGGTACCTACCAGGTGACCGCCCGCGTGGAAGACGGCAACAATGGTTTCGACACTACTTCCTTCACCATCACCGTAAATGATGTGGATCCCGTAAAAGTGATCTACATGAACTTCGGCGATGCTACCTATACAGCAGGCGCCCCCTGGAACAATACCGCCAAGGCCCCTGCCCTGAACGATAACTTCGCCAACCTGAAAGACGCCACCGGCGCCACTACCAGCGTGGGTATCCAACTGCTCACCGCATGGGGCGGCGTCAACAACCTGGGCATGAACACCGGCAGCAACAGCGGTGTGTACCCCGACGCGGTACTCAGGTCGTCATACTTTACCACCACCATCGCACGCAGCGTGCGGGTGTATGGTCTGGACGCGAACACACAATACAATTTCCGCTTCCTGGGCAGCAGGGCCAACCCCAACGCCGGCATCGGTGTAACCACCACCTATACCATCGGCGCCACCACGGTGAGCCTTGATACCAAAGACAACGCGCAGAACACCGCGCAGATCTCCAGCGTGCAGCCCGCCGCCGACGGCTCCGTGACCTTCGTGGTGAACGCCGCCGCGGGTTCTTCCTTCGGTTACCTGAACAGCCTGGTGATCGAGTCCATCTTCGACGACCAGACCGCTCCGGCCAAAGCCAGGAACCTGTCTGCTCAAAACGTGGACGGTAAAGTACGCCTGAACTGGACCGACGCAGCCTACAATGAAACTTCCTACGAAGTATTCAGGGCCACCAACATCGCCGGTCCGTTCTCCCTGATCCATACCGGTGCCGCCAACCTGGTGCAGCATGAAGATGCCGCCGTGGCAGGTAACACGACCTATTACTATACCGTACGCGCCGCCAACAGCTATGGCAACGCGCCTTACAGCGATACCGTAAGCGTCACCACGCCCAACGTAGCGCCGGTGCTGAACCCCATCGCCAACGTAACGCTCAATACACAACAGTCCACCACCGTGGCCGTATCCGCCACCGATCCGGGTGATGTGATCACCCTGTCAGCTTCCAACCTGCCTTCGTTCGCGACCTTTACCGACAACGGCAACGGAACCGGTTCCATCCAGATCAACGCGGGCAATACCCCCGGTGTATACAGCGGTATCACCATCACCGCTTCGGATAACTTCGGCGGAAGTTCCAGCCGTACGTTCAACATCACGGTGAACGTGGCCAACCTCACCAAAGTGTTCGTGAACTTCAACCAGACCTTCCCCGTGGGCAGCCCCTGGAACAGCACCAACGCCGCGCCGAACGCGGGTCTCACCCTGGCGGACCTGAAAGATCAGACCAACAACAGTACCGGCATCACCCTGACCGTGCTGGACGCCTGGACGGCGCAGAACACCCTGGGTGTGGTAACCGGCAACAACAGCGGCATCTATCCCGATGACGTGATGCGCACCTTCTACTACTACTCCGGTACGGCGGAAAGAAGAATCCGTTTGAGTGGTTTGTCGGCAGACAAGAAGTACGACCTCTCCTTCTTCGCGAGCAGGGCCAACTTCTCCGCGCCGCTCACCACCCGCTACACCGTAAACGGCAACTCGGTGGAAGTGGACGCCACCAACAACTCCAGCAATGTGGGTAAACTGGATGGCATCTCCCCCGACAGCAACGGCGAGATACTGATCACGGTACTGAAATCCGGTTCATCCGCCAACGCTTACCTGGGCGCACTGGTGATAGACGCTTACCCGCTGGGCAGCACCACGCCCGTGGCGCCCACCAACCTCACGGCTACGGGTATCTCTAAAACACAGATCCGCCTGAACTGGGGCGCTACCGTAGGCGCAACGGGTTACGAAGTGTTCCGTTCCACCTCCGAAGCGGGCAGCTACAGCAAAATAGGCGATGTGCCCACCGGCACCCTTACCTACACTGATGCCAGCCTGTCTGCAGG
>NZ_JAMDLG010000025.1 GCF_023721715.1 Parasegetibacter sp. NRK P23 | reverse complement strand
GGTGCGTCAATAATTAAAATCGCACATGAAAAGGCTAAAAATCAAATTGGCTATAACGGTACGGCTTACTGATGGACGGGAGTTGAAAACGTAAACAGTCTTGCCGAGATTGAATTTACTTTGAAAAATGAACAACACGTTTACCGTCTTACCCGGCTATTAGTAAACCGCTGTTGTAGGTAGCCTTTTGCGTAGTCAAAAGTTAGGATTCGTTTTAAGAATTTCAAATAATTCTTCTTTGTCAAAGCCACTTACGTCTTCATCAAAATTGTCATAAAAAGTGGTGAGTTCGCTTTTGCTAAATATTTTGCTTGTCAAAGCCCAATAGTCTTGCAAATCATTAACTATGCCCCACATAATACTTTTATAATTTCCAGTTGTTTCAAAAACAATTTCCTCAAAAGAATTATCAAAAGTCCAAAATTGATACTGTCTAACAGATTTTGCTTCAGCGCTACTGTAAAACCAATTTCTCGCCTCTACATCGTCACTCCAGGAAGTAGAATGATCTCGAAACGTAAAAAGAAAACCATTTTTGAAGTCCGTATAAGAAAGTAGCTCCTCTTCAAAAATTGGAATACCCCAACTTTCCCGATTGGCATTAAAAAACTCTTTTGTGTAAGTGCCTGAACATTGCATTGAAATGAATCTGGCCCTTGTTTTTGCTGCATCGTTATCTAACTCGGCCAACTCAGCAGCAAAACCTAGACAATGATCAACATGTCCATCCAAATCATTTTCTGTCACAGTCAAAAGATCATTAAATCTGTCTGCTAAAAGCAACAAGGGAGAAGTCACTTTGCTGATTGCTTTAAAATAAGAGGCTCTTTGCATAAGGTTACCTACAACGTAAAGGCTTACTGATGGCCGGGAGTTTAGAAACGTAAACAGTCTTGCCGTGATTGAATTTGATTGAAAAACTGAACAACACTTTACCCGTCTACCCGGCTATTCAGTAAACTATTGTTGGCAGCCGTTAGTTCTCGTGATATTAATTAGAAGTCTCACCTTGTCCTCGGAATATTTGAAAGCCAAAACCTAATCCAAGCCATGGTCGGTTCCTGTAAATCCATTTTCTTCCAATTTCACCAGACATAACGTCAATTCCTGAGAAAACACTAACCTGAAATTTATTGTATTCAAAAACATAGCCTGCGGAGAATGTTACGCAACCTTGCGTAGCTTCCGATTGAATAAAGTCTTGAGTGGTATAAGGCGTCACTTTGATTGAGGAGAAGCTCAATCCGCCAACAAGACTATGTGAAAGTTGTGTGCGTCTGTAAGGCTTGAACTTCCACCCAGCAGAAATGCCAATGTTGAAATCGTTACCAAATTCCGAATAAATATTATAACCATCCTTTGGTTCTTCTCGACCAGGTCTAATCTTAATTAAAGTAGTTGCTGCTCCTACCGTAAATAAGCCTTTCTTTTCTAATCTCTCAGCATTTAGCTCGTAGCTATCCTCTGAACTCCTCTGTGGCAGTTTGAAGAATATGTCGCTTCCTGTTGCAGTAGAAACAAGTTTTGTATTAAGTGCTTTTGCAGATGCAGTATTGCTTGTAAACTTAGCTATTTGAATAATATAGTCACTACCAACGATATTTTTTACGTAAAAGATTGTGTTTGCTTCAATTCTCTCTGCGGTCGCCCCTGCAATTGCGCTTCCGTCGAAATTGCATTGAGTTAATGAAACATCATAATTAAAAATGTGTCGCCCGTCACGAATGTTTGTTTGGGCATTTAGATAGCAAGTTGACATAATCAACATCAAGCCAAGAATAATTCTTTTCATAAATGATAGTTTTGATTTATAGGAAATATAACGACAAGATAATGCTTCAGAAATGAAAATAGATGGGGAATTTTCACGGTATTTTGTCCCGCTCTTTCACGGTGTCACTCGAAATGGCTGCCAACGTAACGGCTTTGCGATGGCCGGGATTTGAAAACGTAAACAGTCTTGCCGTGAATGAATTTACTTTAAAAAATATACTTCACGTTTACCGTCTTACCCGGATATTGCAAAACTATTGTTGTGGGCTAGTTGCCCGCTGGTAAGCGGGTAAAAAAAATAAGTCTTTGTCAGCCAGAAACGTCTGTTTCACCAGCCAACATACTTTGGAGGTGTCAAACCACAAAGCCGCAAATAAACAAGCAACTGACCTCTATGATGCGTCTGATGATCGCTTAAAAGATTAATTATCTGAAGCTTGCTCATTGGCCCCGCAAAGAATTTTACTGTGTCAGAAAGATTAGTAGCTGAAAAACCAGTCAAAACAGCAATAGCATAATCATACGTCTCAACCACAACCTTCCGAATACTGTCCTTGTTTTGAAGATTGCTATCTTTCTTTGATACAGGATTATTGCCTGTCGATAAATAAGATGAACTCAACCAACCTAGGTTTGAGCAAATATGTAAAAGTTGCTCCCCAAAACTCATTTCCTCTTTCGTCGGCCGGAAACCGTATTGATGTTCAGGCATGAGATCAGCTACCTTTAACGTATATTCTTTAGAATTTTCCAACTTCGTCAATGCTGAAGCGATAAATAAAGAATCATTATTTTGAGCGCCCACAAATAAAGAAGAAGCAAACAGTAAGATAAAAACAATCAGAAATCGCATATAATTTGTTTTGATGAAACCGCCGAAAAAAACGTCGTCAATTAAAACAACAAGATTTTCGAAATCAGATTTTACCGCGTCAATAAATACTAGTCATTACGAATTTTAGCATGCATCAATCCAGAAGGGCAATAGCCCACAACGGCAAGGCTTACTGATGGCCGGGAGTTTAAAAACGTAAACAGTCTTGCCGAGATTGAATTTACTTTGAAAAATGAACACCAAGTTTACCGTCTTACCCGGCTATTAGTAAACCGCTGTTGTGTGATGTTATTTTCTGTCAAGCGGTTTCCAATTCTCGTCTTTCTTTTCGTCCTCTGCTGGCTTTCTTACGTTCCGCAACATGTCTCTATCACAAGCGCCAAATTCTAAAAAGTTTTGTTGTGCTTGTCGCAACGACAATGGATTTGCTCCGCCTTCATAATCCGGGTCTTCAAGTTGAATTGGGTCATCTTCCCAGAAGCAAACGCCACAAATGTCATAAGAACCGTTTGGTTCGTGGTCAAACGTTTTGTAACCACAACAGGGACAAGCGAAGGTTTGTATTACAACAGGCGATAAAATGTCTCCAACGTCTGGTTTTGAACTGTGTCCCACTGGTTGTAGTTGATATTGAAAAACGTTTTGTTCTTCTTTGTCAAGAATGTTCTTGGAAGAAATGACCTGTTTTTCAAGGCTGCCAAAGCTTGCATGAATGTAAGTTGTCAATTCGTTTGAAAACTTCTTTTGTCGGTCAAAAGTGTGATAAAACAATATTCGCTTTTTAACTCGCCATTCTTTGTCTGTCATTGCTGACTTGATGATTGTGCCAGTTTTCAAACCGTCAAAGTCATGATGAAGTTCTGCGATGACACCCAATGCAGTTGTCTCCCAACTGTCAATAACTTGTATGGTTTGAAGGCTTGTCATAATAGCACACAACGGCACGGCTTACTGATGGACGGGAGTTTGGAAACGTAAACCGTCTTGCCGAGATTGATTTTGTTAGGAAAATGATTTATCACGTAACACGTCAGCCCGGCTATTCAGTAAACCGATGTTAGCCGTTCGCCCTTCATTCTGTCAACCAATTTAATGCCTCTTGTGTAATTCCGTTATACCATTCTATTTCGTTGTCTGTCGAGTTTGCTAGTTCATTTGAACGATCAAAAAATCGCTGAACGTGTCTTGGTTCAGGAACATAGTTTGCATTATAGGAGTCTTGAACCATTTTAATAAAAACACTTAAAGGTAACGGGATTATTGTCGAAGTCCCACCATAATATTGAATATTCATTTTATGCAATGCATAAAAATGAGCTTTACAAGCATCATTTATACTGGGTGCGATGAACAAACAGTAGGCCGGTTTTTCAGCTTCTCTCTTGTATTTTGCAAGGTGTCTTGCTACTGGCTCGCCTTCTGTTTCATATTGTCTTTGTCCGCTCTGCATAGTTACTTCTACTGTTAACCCAAAGTCGCCATAATCGCAAACGATATCTGGCATATTTCCCTGTGCCGTTGACATTGGATTTCCAAAATCATCAAATTTCAGATTTGCTTTAATATCTCCACCGTCCAACATTGTCATTGCTCTCCAAGTGTTCCACTCCAGCATAAGTGGCGTATCATAAAGCGAATTATCAAGTATTTGGTCGAATATTATCGATATATCTTCAAACTTCCGGTAGTCTTTGATTGCCGCTACTTCTTCTGTTATTATTTGTTCTTTTCGATTTTCTAATTGGTCTGCAAATAGGTTTTTGAGTTCTTGTAATGTTGCAGTTGCGGAAATTTCAAGTTGCGGAAACTCATCTCTAATTTTTTGTTCTAATAATTCTCTGCTATCTGTTAGAAGTCTCGGAATAAGCGGATTGCCTAAATAAGCAACATATTGACCTTCGTTATCAACAAAGCAAGGTTCTCTGTCCGCGTGTTGTAAGAAGTAATCAACTTCTTGAATCTTTTCGGGAACAATTGAAATTGACTTCCCAACATGTGAAATATTTACTAACCCCGTTGCTCTCAAGTAACGAACACAAGCATCTGCATAATCTCTCATGTTGCTTGCTTTCGTTTTTAAGAAATTCACAACTGAATCGTCTTTAGTTTCGCGGGTTTTTGTATTTCCTGAACTAATATCTACGCTATAAATTTCTCTCAACTCTCTATCAAAATATTCCGAACGAAAACGCTTATAGTTGCCTTCATTTTGAGCCTTTGCGATTCTGAACTGATCGATTTTATAAACTATGGCATCAAACTCTCTGTAGTCAACCAATTGCAAGCCAAACATCCTTAATTCATCAAATCTCAATGAGCCAAAATGTCGAATGAGCCTGAAAAGTTCCAGATATGGCTTTACCCAAAATTCAGCAGAATTTTGGGTCGGTTTATGAAATGGTGAAGGAACTTGAAATTTGAGTAATTGTCTCAAAAATATTTCGTCCTTCCTTCTTGCATTTACTAATTCTTCGCCTGCCGGAGTTAACTGTATTGTTGGAGAAAGAATAATAAATCCAAGAGCTTTAGGTGCTCTATTTATTCTATCTCTCGCACTAAATGCAGGATCATTAGCACCTTCACCATTGAAAAAGTTTTCTTCTCTCAACAGCTCCATAAATGCTCTTTGTGTATCCTTGTTCCATCTTTGTCCTGCAAAATGGGTATGCAGCAACCCAATTTCTGGAATCATCTTTGCCGGCGTTCGAGGAGAAGTAGTTACGAAAATTACTTTGCTGTCAATTCTAGCCATAAGAAGCAGATTCTTCTTCGAGTATTAGTTTTGGAGTTCGTCTCATTGATTCATTGCCGTAATTCGAAATAAGTATGTGGCTTGCCTCCGACTTAAATCTATTTCGAATATTTACTGCATATGATTTTCCATACTCATCAACAATCATATCTCCATATAATTTCTCTGTTAATGGTGTTCTGCCAATAACCATTAAAGCTTTACACCTTAGATTTTTATATTGGTTAGCCAATTCAATATGATTCCTTTCATTAAATCCATCTTTGTGTTCAATATTTCCATAGTCTGAAAAAATACAATCGTAAGGTGGGTCTAAGAACATAAAATCATCTTCGGTTGCCATTTCAAAAATCTGGGAGTAATCAAGGTTATAAATCTCTGTTTTTGCAAGTAAATTGCTGTGAGATTGTGTTACCAACGAAGTGTTCAAGTTTGCATAACGACCATAAGGAACATTAAATTCTCCTTTTGCATTGTAGCGTATCATTCCTGAATAAGCTGTTTTATTTATAAAAAAATAGATCAATGCGTCAGAGTATCTTTTATCGGCCAATTCGTTGAACATATCTCTGATTTGATAATATAGAGATTCGTTAGCATCATCGACTCTTTCGTTGGGTGTTTTGCTTTTTAGTTCTTCGAAGTTCTTTCTGTTTTCCGTGTAAGTCCTTTCAATTTCTGAAAGTTCTGATTTGAGCGTTCCAAAATCATTTTTCACACCCAAATAAAATGAAATCAGCTTTGAGTTAATGTCGTTAATGATTGCCCTCTTTGGTTCTAAGTGGAAGAACAAAGCACCACCGCCAAAAAACGGTTCAATATATCGTCCACTATATTTCGGGATATGCCCAATCAAGTGAGGTATTTCTTTTGATTTTCCTCCTCTGTATTTTACTAACGGCTTCATACGTTGGTTGGTTTACATTTATACTTAACAATGCTTTCTGCAACCACATTTAAAATTTGTGTTGCTTCTTCCTCTTCGGCTATAATGTCGTAAACCTTGTCTGCCGACCACAAACGCAAAAGCTCTTTAGTGTCGGTTTGCAGAGAGGCCGCAAGAATTAAAACCTGTTCACGCTTTGCACGTCTGTCGCCTTTTTCAATTTTGCAGTATGTCGCTGTGTCAATTTTTAATGTAGCAGCTAATTGTCTTTGAGGAATTTGTTTCGCCTCTCGAAGTGCCCTAATTTTATCTCCAAAGATTATTGACATAATATTGTCTTGACATTATTTGGCAAATGTAAAATTTATATTGAAAGTCAACAAGATTTTTAAAACAAATAGTTATGTGGTGGGTTGGACTTGATCTGTCGCATTTTTGCTCATCGTATATTTCAACAGGGTGGTCGTTCAGGGTGACGGCTAACGGCAAGGCTTACTGATGGCCGGGAGTTTGAAAACGTAAACAGTCTTGCCGTAAGTGAATTTATTTTAAAAACTGAACACGGCGTTACCCGTCTACCCGGCTATTCAGTAAACTATTGTTGCCCGCTGGCTTATGTCGATATGTTTTGCTCCGAAAAGTATAAACTCGCTTGGGAACACTACATTCAGAAATATATTAATCGAAATAGCAAGCAAAGTCTTTGAAAATCCATGCTTTGAAACTAGAAACCTTTTTTTTATATAGATGCTCTTCTGAAGGTGTGAAGAAGAACCCTCTAAAGGTGACACTTTTCCTTGTCGGTCTTAGTTCTATATCAAATAATTGAGAGCTTTCAAAATTAAGCGATGAATTTTTGTCTACTCTCTCAATATCAATTAAACAATACTGATTACATAAATCATTAAAACTTTCAACATTTATTGCTTTTTGTTCACTAATCGTAACACCTATTCTGACATCGACCGGAGATATCTCTTTCAACTGGAAAACTAGTTCTTTTTTATTTTCACGATAATATACTTCTACACCTTTCTCATTGTTCCAAAAGTTTGTGTCCAATAGAACAAAATTAAAAGTGTACACTGTAGAGTAAAAGTTCGCATTAGTAGTTTCAATATTACTGCTCGGATAAAATGTAAAAGAAACTAAAATACTCCTAATACTATTAATGACTTCCGGCATTTTCTCTTGTAGCAGTTTAGAAATATTAGTGTAATCTCCGATTTTATTTTCAGATCTTATTACAGACAATAAATTGTTATGTGTCTCTTGATTAATTGCAAATCGAACTTTTAAGTTAAGCGAAAGACTGTCAATGGGATTTTTCAGATTAATTAATTCTCGTTGTGAGGCTGCTAGTCTTTCTCTTAAGAATACATTGTTCTTTTTTGTCTCTGTCGATAGCTGCATGTGCAAGCTATTATTTTGTTCTAATAGCTTATTTTGACTTTCTAGACTTCTGATATTTTCTTTCGAGGATTCTAAAATATGACGCATTTCCTTCCCTTGTTCATGCCATCTTATGCTATCTCTTTGATGTTCAAGTTCGCGTATCAAGCTATCATTAGTATTTTTCTCCCTTGCCGCTCTTTCTTTCTCTTTACTCTCGTTAGATTTATTGATATTGATTAGAATATTTAATAATAGCCCAATAAGCATTAGGGTTAAAACACCCCAACCGTAATTGCTCAGTCTTTTTCTTCCATTTTCCTTATCCTCTACGGTTGTTTTAAATATCAACCCGAATAGTGAGATTATGAATGTTATGATCAGTACAATGTGTGACATGCCGAACCAATTACTTAGGATGTAGTTTAAAAATTATGCATTGTATCGTAAGAGGCTGTCGATCATCTATCTAAGAATTAGTCGGATAATTGGAACCCGAAAAAGTTTGCCAATCCAATAATCACAATAAAGAGACTTTATCGAAATGGCATTTTAATTTTGAGGTTTCACTAAGTTTGCGGGCAACGGTACGGCTTACTGATGGGCGGGAGTTTGGAAAACGTAAACAGTCTTGCCGAGACTGAATTTACTTTGAAAAATAAGCAATACGTTTACCGTCTTACCCGGCTATTAGTAAACCGCTGTTGTGTGCCGTAATTTTTTCTGTCATTATTAGTCTTTTGTAAATGCAAGTATCTTTTGCCTGTCCATAAACCCATATTTTCTAGCAAACGAGTCATAATCGTTTGTGTTTATATCGAAGTCAACATACCTAGATATTATCTTCCTTAAATCTATGCATTCTGGATATCGTAAGTCGCCTCTGTTATTTAGAAAAGCATAGTTAGGGCTGCCTTGAATACAAGAATTGATATAATATTCAGTTGACTTATTGTCCAGTCCATTGTAATTATCTTGGTCTTTCTTAACGATTATTCCTTTTTGCTTTTCAATTTTTTTGTCTGGTTCAAATGTTACAACACAACAACCCCATTTAAAAATATGGCAAATTGGAACATATTGATAATATGTGTCAATAGTCATGGGCAAATCAAAGGATGATGGTTCTATTTCTGAATTGTCAATAATTATGCAACCTTCGTGTTTTACGAACGAGTCAATTATACTTACAGAAGGTGTCGTTTTGTACTTATTTAAGTCATCGAATTTCAAATTTGGGTCGTCCGTTATAATTTGATAAAAATCAACCAATGTTTGATTAACTATCATCTCATTAAAAATATTTCTACCCCTCCAATCTACTTCCCATTTGCCAACTATTCCCGTGTCGTATTTCACGAATTTAATTAAGTCAGCAATCACACGACCATAAGCAAATTTTCGTTTTGCAAGCTTAACTCTAAATATATCTCCTTGTTTTGCTTTTTGATTGACTTGTTTCTTTCGGTTCAGATAAGTATTTAGTTCTTCCTTATCGAACTCACAGGGATTGCAGATTTTGTCATTTAGAAAACTCAAAACTTCATTTTCGGTACTCCAGACTAAATCATATTCATTGAAAAGTTGTACACCGTTAGAATAGTTAATTAATTTTAAAGTTGTCTCGTTAAAATCAAAAAATTTCCCTTCTGGTTTAATCTTCAAAAATGTGGATGCTGTTAAAGGCTGGACTTTACCCCTTTTGCCGACAATCTTAAATTCTGAATTAAGTTGTACTTCATAATCTACTTCCCTGTATGAAAAGTTATCCACTTTAATCGGGTAAACTAATTTCTGAATTATGTTAGCATTGTCAATTAAAAGATATCCTTTCCATAAGTCTTTTACTTCAAGTCTTTTCCAACTTTTGTCAATCTCTTTTATTCCAAAATGCCGTCTGATTGAATTTGTCAACATAACAGGCCTGGTCTTGTATTTTAGGTTTTGGAGTACATTATGGCACACAACGGTACGGCTTACTGATGGCCGGGAGTTTGGAAACGTAAACAGTCTTGCCGCGATTGAATTTAATTTGAAAAATGAACATCACGTTTACCGTCTTACCCGGCTATTAGTAAACCGCTGTTGGGCGTTCGTATTCACAATTTGACAAGCCACTGTATTCCTGTCAATAACTTGAAATTAGACATTACTAAAAAGCTATAAAAGAGTTCGTAGTTTTCAATTTTGTCAATGTCAACATTTAGTTTCCTTAATGAATTACCATAATATTGGTTCTCGTATGTAGCTCCCATGATTTGCTTTCTAAAATCTATGATAAATGCGCGGTTATTTTCTTCACTATTAATTTCATTGCTGTTACTCAATAACTCAAGTTCATTAAGTAGATTGATATTGTCTAATTTTTCTGGGGCACTACAAGCAATTGAATGTGTTCCAGCTCGGATGTAAGTATTCCTATGATGACCGTTTAAAGTGGAACATTTTTTAAAATTTGAACTTACAATTATTTGTCGATTGATTTTAAGGTCAACCAATTCATTTATGTCTTGTACCGCTGGTGATGCATACAACGTCAGCAGCCTTGAAGTAAATGTTGTGTCAATTTGTGATAATAAGTCTTGCTGCTCTTTGTATATATTGTAACGAAAATAGGGTTCATTCCAATGACGCCATTCACTGCCTGAGGACAAAGTGATAAACTCAGGTCTTTTATATTGAAATAATATGTTTGCCTTCATCTTAGGAATATCATTAATTACAATTCCTAAAAAATGCTCCATCTCATTAGCAATGTCTCGCAAACTAACTCCATCAAATGGTGGAAAGAACCAAAACGGAAATCCCAATCGCCTCCATAGGCGTCTATTTCTTGAAAAAGCAGATGCGTCAAACCCTAAATTTCCTTCTTGTACTTGTCCCAATGGAAAGAAAATTGAACTCAGTCTATCAAGTTCAGCGTTGAAGTAATTCTCATATGTTTTCTCTTCAAAAGTTGCTCGCATAGTTTAGGTCATTTCGTATGACGCCCAACGTAAAGGCTTACTGATGGGCGGGAATTGAAAACGTAAACAGTCTTGCCGCGATTGAATTTAATTGGAAAACTGAACACCACGTTACTCGTCTTACCCGGCTAGCAGTAAACCTATGTTGGTAAGCTCCCCCCAAAACAGTACGTTTTAAAAGTAGACAAATTGTTTAATTTTAAAACTACAAAAGATGAAAAAGAGCACATTCAGTCCTGCTCAGATTGCAGGCATCCTTAAGGAGTTTGATAACGGCAAAAGCGCCGAAGAGATCAACCGTGAACACGGTGTGAGTAAAGCCAGTTTGTACAAGTGGCGGCAACGATACGGGGGCATGGAAGCATCCGAACTCAAGCGTATCAAAGAATTGGAAGAGGAAAACGCGCGTTTAAAACGGATGTATGCCAACCTTGCGATGGAGCTTGATGTAGCAAAATACATTATTGAAAAAAAGCTATAAAGCCTTGCGATAAGCGTATCATTATAAATGAGTTGCGTGTTGAGCGGCCCAGAGACATCGGCAAGGCGTGTCGTATATTGAGAATCAGTCGCAGTTCCCTGCATTATCAATCGGTAAAAAATGATGAAACGTTGATTCATTTGTTGCATGAACTTTCGAATACGATTGAGAATGAAGGCTTTTGGAAGTTCCATGATCGTCTAAGGTTACAAGGGTATGGATTCAATCATAAACGAGTGTACCGTGTGTACAAGCAATTAGGCTTGCGCATGAAACGTAAAGCTAAAAAACGATTGCCCGCCCGGATCCGGGAAAAACTGGAAGTTCCCTGCTCCTTTACGCAAACCTGGAGTATAGACTTTATGAGCGATGCATTGAGTAACGGCAGAAAATTCAGGTCATTTAACGTAATAGACGACTTCAACCGTGAAGTCCTGTTCATAGAAACCGATTATTCCCTCAAGAGCAGCCGTGTGCTATGGGTGCTAAGGCATCTTGTAGCGCGATACGGCAAGCCCAAAAGAATACGTATGGACAATGGTCCCGAATTTATCGCGCACCTTTCCGGGCAATGGAGCAAGGCAAATGGTATTGTCAGCGGCCCCCAATTCCGTCAGTTTTAGAGTAGAGTTATCTCTTTATCTTTAAACAGTTAACTACGATGAAAAAGACAAGATTTACCGAGAGCCAAATAGTGGCTGCGATCAAGCAACAGGAA
>NZ_JAMDLG010000024.1 GCF_023721715.1 Parasegetibacter sp. NRK P23 | reverse complement strand
TGAAGCGCGGACGGTAGTGGATAAAGCGGTCGAAAATCAAATCAATCCTCTAATTTTGAACTGACCGGAAAAAGGGGCCGCTGACAAGATTAAAAATGATAGAAAATACAAGTCGACAGTTTCGGAGCGGCTGAATTTAATCATCAATAAACTTGGAGACGAATACCAATCAATATTGGGAGGAACTGTTTATTATACTGCTTTTAAGTTTCAAGAAGAGGATAACTATGCAACCAGCCATTATATTTTACATTTCACAAAAGGACATAGAGGATATGACCTAATTAAAACAACTTATAATGACTTTGCAAATGTAGGCACTGTATTCGACGGTGTTAACACCTACACTTTTGATGCAAAGAAAATCGATAAACCAGTAGTTGAGTTGTTCGACCTAAATTCTACAAACATTGATAAACTAAAAGATGAGGTTTATAAAGCCTTTCGTGGAAAAGAATTGACCGCACATGATTTGTTTGAAAAGCATCACACTAATAACCTTTATAGCCGTAGTCATTATACGGCAGCCCTAAGGAGACTTGTAGATGAGGAAAAATTAATTTCGACCTTTACTGACAATAAAGAACATAAGAAAAGTGTTCTTATTTCAAAAGACTGTATTTTAAAATTTAACTAATGGCAAATTCATCTATCGAATGGACAGAAATGACTTGGAACCCAACTACGGGCTGCACAAAGATTTCTGCCGGCTGCAAATTTTGCTATGCTGAAATAATGACCCGGCGATTAAAAGCAATGGGGCAGGAAAAATATCAATACGGATTTAAAATAGTAAAAACTCATCCGGAGACACTTGATATCCCTTATACTTGGAAACATCCTAAGATTGTATTTGTAAATTCAATGAGCGACCTTTTTCATCAAGATGTTCCTTTAGAATACATAAAACAGGTTTTCAAAGTAATGAATGAAAATCCACAACATGTCTTTCAGGTTTTGACCAAAAGAGCTGAAAGGCTTTTTAAAGTTCATAAAGAATTGCATTGGACACATAATATTTGGATGGGAGTTTCCGTAGAGGATATAAGGGTGATTGAGCGTATTGACTTCCTACGAAAGACAAGAGCGAAAGTAAAATTTCTTTCACTTGAGCCACTCATCGGGGAGTTGAGCAACCTTAATTTAAAGAAAATAGATTGGGTAATAGTTGGGGGTGAAAGTGGACATAAACCACGACCAATGAACCCAGATTGGGTTTTAGACATACAAGACCAATGTGAAAAAGCCAAAGTTGCATTTTTCTTCAAACAGTGGGGAGGCAAGAATAAGAAGGCTGCAGGTCGCATTTTAAATGGGCGGACTTATGATGAGATGCCGGACGTTCACGAGCTTATAAGAAACTCTTGACAGAAAGAACGCCAGCACACAACAATAGTTTTGCAATATCCGGGTAAGACTGTAAACGTGATGTTTGTTTTTCAAAGCAAACTCAATCTGGGCAAGATTGTTTACGTTTTCAAATCCCGGCCATCGCAAAGCCGTCACGTTGTGTGTAATTTTTGACGATTCCATATATGAACAGACTTAAACTTTATTTATCTTTTATTCTGA
>NZ_JAMDLG010000023.1 GCF_023721715.1 Parasegetibacter sp. NRK P23 | reverse complement strand
CATAAAGCCGCTTTAGAAATCTAAAATTAAGAAAATAAAAGTTCCGCAATAACACAGAATCTTTGCGAGACACGAAACAATTGCGTGAAAAAACACCACGAAAACAAAGTATAACATTCCAGCCACGCACATGCAACAACAACTCTCTCTCCGCCTCACCCCCGAAGAAGCCGCCAGCCCCGAAACGTTGCGCGCCTACCTTGTTGCATCCCTCGGCGTGAAACCAGCCTCCCTTACCGGCTACCACATTGAGAAAAGATCCATCGACGCCCGCAGCAAACAACCATGGATCAACTTAACCTGCCTATGTTATGTGGATGAACCCCTGCCGGTGGAACGTTTCCAGCCTTATATTTTTCCCGATGTAAGTAAGGCCCAAAAACAAGTGATCATTGTGGGTGCGGGTCCCGCGGGATTATTCGCTGCGCTGAAACTGATTGAAAAGGGTATTCGCCCCATCGTACTGGAGCGCGGCAAAGATGTGCGTGCCCGGCGCAGGGATCTCGCGGCCATGAACAAGCTCGGTGAGGTAAACCCCGAAAGCAATTACTGCTTCGGCGAAGGCGGCGCGGGAACCTACAGCGATGGGAAATTGTACACACGCAGCACCAAGCGCGGCGACATTAAGCGGATACTGCAATTGCTGGTGCAGTTTGGCGCGGAAGAATCCGTGCTGTACGATGCGCATCCCCACATCGGGACCAACAAACTTCCGCAGATCATCACCGCGATGCGGGAACAGGTGATCGCCAGCGGCGGATTTTTTCTCTTCGAACAAAAAGTAAATCAGTTCATCCTCGAAAACAATGCCGTTACTGGCGTGAAAACACAACAAGGCGGCGCATGGAAAGGCGAAGCCGTGATACTGGCTACAGGGCATTCGGCACGAGACATATTTCACCTGCTCGATGAGCAGCAGATACTGATCGAAAACAAATCGTATGCTTTGGGCGTTCGCATTGAACATCCGCAAGCGCTGATAGATACCATTCAATACCATTGCCCGGTAAGGAACGAGCACCTTCCTCCTGCATCTTATAGTCTGGTGGAACAGGTACAAGGACATGGCGTATTTTCTTTCTGTATGTGTCCTGGTGGTATTATCGCCCCGGCGGCCACGGCTCCGGGCGAAGTGGTGGTGAACGGGTGGAGTCCTTCCAAGCGGAATAATCCTTATGCGAACTCGGGCATGGTGGTAACGGTGCACCCCGAGAAGTTGAAGCGCTTTGAAAAATATGGTGCTTTGGCCGGCATGTATTTCCAGCAGGAGATTGAGCAGAAAGCAGCCTGGGTGGGTGGTGGTAAACTCGTGGCCCCCGCGCAGCGCATGGGCGATATGGTGAATGGCAGAAATTCGGCTTCACTACCGGATTGCTCTTATCTGCCCGGTATTCATTCCGCCGACCTGCGGGAGGTGCTTCCGGGGTTTATACATACCAGTCTGAAAGAAGGTTTCGTGGCGTTTGGAAAAAAGATGCGCGGTTATCTTAGCAACGAAGCGGTGGTGGTGGCTACTGAATCGCGGACTTCTTCTCCCGTGCGCATTCCAAGGGATGGTGTTACCCTGCAACATCCGCAGATAGCGGATCTGTACCCTTGCGGAGAAGGCGCGGGTTACGCGGGCGGTATCGTGAGCGCTGCTATGGATGGAGAAAGGGTTGCGGAGGTGATTGCCATGCGGTAACAACAAAAACGCAATTATTTTTCCTGAATCATTTCATTCCTTAATTTGGGTTCAAATCTTTTCTCTTGAACCTTACCGAAGACCAGATACTTTCCCTTGCCCCCGATGATGCCTCCCGCAAGGCGGGCAAAGACCTTTCTTCTCCCAAAAAATGGGTGAGCAAAGGCGCTACCGCGTTGGCTTTGTGGGGCGAATGCCAGGGAAGTGGCAGCAAACCCTATCAGACACAGGTCGATCTTTCCGCCATAGCATTCAAATGTTCCTGCCCCAGCCGGAAGTTTCCCTGCAAACATGGGCTTGGACTTCTATTATACAAAGCTGGTCATCCCAATGATTTTAATGCAGCAGCCATGCCGCCCTGGGTGGAAGAATGGATCAACAAAAGGGGTCAGAAACAACAAGCCGAAGCCGCGGTAAATACAGCACCTAAAGATGAAGCTTCCCGGGAGAAACGACAGAAAGCACGCGAATCAAAAGTTGAAGACGGCATAGAAGAACTGCTCCGCTGGCTCAAAGATCTTGTGCGCATAGGCCTGCTCGATATCCCCGCAAAGGGGACCGCTTTTTTTGATGCCATGGCACGGAGAATGGTGGATGCACAGGCACCGGGGCTTGCGGCAATGGTACGCTCCCTTGGCAATACGCCTTTTTACAAAGAAGGCTGGCAGGCGGAATTCCTGCACCATCTGGCCCGTATTTACCTGGCGGTATCCGGGATGCGCAATATCAATGCAGCCATTGTCGGATACCCTGTCGAAGATATTCGAACACGCATCGGCTTCCCCCAAAACCAGGAAGAGCTGAAAGAGCAACAGGGATTGGAAGATACATGGCTTATCCTGGGAAAACAGGTATCGGAGGAGGAAGGACTTACCACAGAAAAAAACTGGTTGTACGGCATCAACTCAGGCAAATATGCGTTGGTGCTGCAATTCATTTTCCGGGGTCAGGGACTTCAATTTTCACTATCCCCGGGCATGTTCATTACCGCGGAACTGGTATTTTTCCCTTCTGCCGAACCCCTCAGGGCCCTTATTAAAAAGCAGGTAAGTGTGGGCGGCGATTACCTGATCCATGGCCTTCAGGGATGGAACGAAGCTATAACTGTTCAGGCCAATGCAGGAATGAGGCAACCATTCCTGGAAGAACAGCCAATGGTGGTGCAAAACCTGGTTCCGCTCATCCTGAATAATGAATGGTGGCTGAAGGATGCTTCCGGTAAGATGATGCCCGTGGCTAAAGAATTTTCCTCTGCCTGGAAATTACTCGCCGCCTCGGGAGGAATGCCTTTGAATATGGCCCTGGTGGGAACGAACAATAGTTTTACTCCCCTCGGAATATGGCTTCAAAATAAATACAATCCGTTGTAATGCAGCTGCAGTATTGGGAAGAACTGGTGCACACCGCCCTGCTTGGCACCGACAAGAAAACGCCGGTAAAAGAAGCCGCCCCCGTTGCGCTGCAACATGCGCTTCACCTGATTGAATCAACGATTAGTGATAAAGAAGAGCGTTTCCTTCAAACCATCACGCTTGGCTCCGCCTATGTACGGGCGGGTTTGGAACCTCATCCATCACCCGGAGCGGGAATCCCTTGTGCCGAAGCGGAAGTGTTTTCTTATTGCAATGAAGCCTCACTGAAAACGTTCGCAACTTTATTGCAACAGGAACACCATACGGGTTTGCTGGAAATATGGTTGCAATGCTGCGCGGAAGCAAACCAGTTGATACCCGTATTGTTGCTGCCGGAAATGCTGGATATCGCCACAAGGAACAAAACGCTTCGCCCACTGATCATTACCTGCTCTGGTAAAAGGGGGGAATGGTTGGCAAAGCTTAATCCCGCCTGGCAATTTGCAGAAAGTATTGACAACACCGAAGCCTGGGAAACGGGCACACCCGATCAAAGGAAAACCGCGCTGGCTCAAATAAGAAAAGAGCAACCGGTTGCAGCCATCGAAATGATCCGGAATACCTGGGGTACCGAAGACGCTGCCATGAAACAGGAAATTCTTGCTGTACTGGCGGCCAACCCGGTAGCAGCGGATATTCCCTTTCTAACAGGATTGGCCACTGAAAAAAGCAAAAAGGTGAAAGAAATGGCGCAGGCCATCCTGCGTTCTATTCCTTCCTCTCCTATCGTGCAACAATACGCTGAAGCCCTGCGCCAGTCGCTGGCACCTGAAAAAACACGCACCATGCTGGGGCTTGCCAGCAAAACAATCCTTGCCATTCAGCCCACCGCAACGGATGAATTACAGAAAACAGGTTTGCAGCCACTGAGCAATAGCAAAGAAATGAGCGATGAAGTGTTTATGGTTGCCCAAATGGTGGAACAGGTTCCACCGGAGCATTATGAGAACTGGTGGGGCATGTCTCCGGAAGAAGTGATCCGGTTGTTCGGAAAAGACGACAACGGGAAAAAACTACTGCCTTACCTGGTAAAGGCGGTGATCCGGTTCAAAAGCACCAACTGGGCACTGCTGCTGAAACAACATTCGGCCACCTACTTTATGGAATTGCTACCACTGCTACCGGAACCTGAACAGGACCAATACGCGACGGAACACTTCGACTACCGCCCGGAAGAACTCATGAATTTTCTTATTCAAAGGAAAACGCCCTGGAGTTTGAAACTGGCGGAAAAAGTGCTGCGGTTTGCCTCGAATAACGTTTACGCCTACCCTAAATCATTTTTCAGCAGGCATATTCACCTTATCCCCGCAGGACTGGGAGCCAGTCTGGACAATATTTCCTCCAAACAGCCCGCGTACCAGCAAACCTGGTCCGCCACAGCCGAACACATTTCAGGGCTGTTACAACTCCGATCAAAAATTATTCAATCATTTCATTCATAAAAATCATTATGGCCCCTATACTCAGAATGCACGCGGAACACCTGTTTGCGCAGGAACTGGAAGAACTCAGGAAGAACGATGAGGGGAAACCGCCCGCCAACTGGGTGCTTTCTCCACAATCAGTGGTTACCTACCTAACGGGAGGGAAACTAAAGAACGGGTTCGAAGTAAGCCCCAAATACATCGGCAACAAAAGGCTGATGGAAATTGCCGTGGCTACCCTTACCACCGACCGGGCTCTGTTGCTGTACGGGCTCCCCGGCACGGCGAAGAGTTGGGTGAGCGAGCACCTGGCGGCGGCGATCAGCGGGGACAGTACATTGATTGTGCAGGGAACCGCAGGCACCAGCGAAGAGGCCATCCGCTATGGCTGGAACTATGCAAAATTGCTGGCTGAAGGTCCATCAGAAAGAGCGCTGGTAGAAACGCCGGTAATGCGCGCCATGAAAACGGGTAAGATTGCGCGGATTGAAGAACTGACACGCATAGGAGCCGATGTGCAGGATACATTGATCACTGTGCTGTCGGAAAAAACAATGCCGGTCCCTGAAATCAATACAGAAGTACAGGCCGTCCGCGGGTTCAATGTGATCGCCACGGCCAACAACCGCGATAAGGGTGTGAACGAGCTGTCGAGCGCCCTCAAACGCAGGTTCAACACGGTTATTCTTCCCGTGCCCGACAGCATGGAAGAAGAGATCGACATTGTGAGAAGAAGGGTGGAAAGCTTTGAAAAGACCATGGAACTTCCTGCCGAAAAACCTGCGTTGCAGGAAATCAGGCGCATTGTAACCATATTCAGGGAACTCCGTAACGGTGTTACTGAAGATGGGAAAACGAAACTCAAGATACCCTCCGGCACCTTAAGTACCGCCGAAGCCATTTCGGTAGTGAACAACGGGCTGGCGATGGCCGCCTATTTCGGAGACGGCACACTGAAAGCCGCCGACCTGGCCGCGGGGATAATTGGCGCCATCGTAAAGGACCCTGTTCAGGATAAAGTTGTATGGCAGGAATACCTGGAAACCGTGGTAAAACCCCGCGCCGATTGGAAAGATGTGTACCGCGCCTGCCGCGACCTGGTGTAGTTATTATTCTTTACTTTTCATTTCCACCAAATGCCCGTTCACCTGTTAGGTATACGCCACCACGGCCCCGGCTCCGCCAGAAGTGTGCTCCAGTTCCTGGAAGCGCTGGACCCTGATGTAGTATTGATAGAAGGCCCGCCTGAAGCAGACGCCATACTGGCATTGGCCGCTCATGAAACGCTGAAGCCCCCGGTGGCCATTCTGGCCTTTCATCCCGATGACCCTAAAAAATCCGTCTTCTTTCCTTTCGCTGAATTTTCACCGGAATGGCAGGCCATCCGGTACGCCTTACGAAAGCAAAAACAGGTTCGCTTTATGGACCTTCCCATCGGCACACAACTCGCCATGGAAACACAGGAGGAGACAGCACCCGTAGCGCATGACCCCATCTCACAACTCGCCCTGGCCGACGGTATACCGGATGGTGAAAAATGGTGGGAGCGCCAGTTTGAATACCGCCGCAACAACGAACAGGTATTTGAAGCCGTTGCAGAAGCCATGCATGCATTGCGCGAAGATCATTCCGGAAAAGAAAAACAACTGGAACTGCTCCGGGAAGCACACATGCGCAAAACCATCCGGCAGGCTGAAAAAGAAATGTTCACAGAAATAGCCGTGATCTGCGGCGCATGGCATGTTCCCGCCCTTCAGCACATGCCGAAGCTGAAAGATGACAATGACCTGCTGAAAGGCATACCGAAACTGAAAGTGGAATGTACCTGGATTCCATGGAGCAACAGCAGACTCAGTGTGTATTCAGGCTATGGCGCCGGTATTCTTTCCCCCGGATGGTACCAGCACCTCTGGCACCATCCTGATGATGACGGCACCCGGTGGATGGCGCTTACAGCGGCCCTCTTCCGTGAAAACGGATTAGATACTTCGGTGGCGCATGTGGTGGAAGCAGTGCGCCTCGCCAATACGTTGGCAGGTTTGCGCGGTTATTCAAAAGCAGGATTGGAAGAATTGAACGAGGCCACGCTCAGCGTACTTTGTAACGGAGACGCCACCCCCATGCACCTGGTGCACCAGCAACTGATGGTGGCCAATAACCTGGGCACGGTGCCGGACGATGTGCCCAAACCTCCGCTCCAGAACGATATTGAGAAAAAACAAAAATCACTCAGGCTACCGCCTTCCGCTGACTGGAAAGACTATACGCTCGATCTGCGAAAAGAGACCGATCTGGAAAGAAGCAGGTTACTGCACAGGCTGCTCCTGCTTGGCATCAGATGGGGAGAACAAACCGCCGTGAATGGAAAAGGCACTTTTAAAGAACAATGGCGGCTTCAGTGGAAACCTGAACTATTAATAGACATCATTGAAAAAGGCGCATGGGGCAATACGGTGGAAGTGGCCGCAGGCAATTATGTGACCCGGCAGGTGAACGAATCGGATGCGCTGGAAGCCATCAGTGCTTTGCTCATCAACACACTTCCCGCGGAACTCCCGGTAGCGCTGGATGCCGTGATCAAACGGATCGAACAACTATCGGCCGCAACTTCCGACACCATTCAACTGATGCAAATTGTTCCGGAACTGGTAAATGCCGCACGGTATGGCGCCGTGCGGCAGTCGGACACCCAAAAACTACTCGAAGTAGTAACGGAGATCCTTACCCGCGTCTGTATCAGTCTGCCCAATGCCTGCGCAGCCGTTTCAGACGATGCCGCCGAGCACTTGCTGGAACTTGTTTTCAGGATGAACGACGCCGTTAACATTTTACAGGATGCAGAAATAGCTCTTCTCTGGGAAAACACCTTGCAAAACATAGCCTTCAGCAACCATACAACGCCCGTGATCGCCGGCTATGCCACGCGGTTACTCGCCGACCGTAAACTATTGGAAGGGGCAGACCTGGCGGCGCATTTTAGCAGGGCCATGTCGCCTGCAACACCAGCTGCGCTGGTGGCTTCATGGCTGGAAGGATTTCTGAAAGGCAGTGGTACATTGTTGCTGATAGATACCGCACTTTGGAACGTAGTAAACAATTGGGTAGCGCAACTGGAAGAAAATACCTTCCTCGAATTGTTGCCGCTTATCCGCCGCACCTTCGCGCGCTTTACCGCGCCGGAACGAAGAAAACTCGGGGAGAAAGCCAGACTGGGATCAGGCTCAACCGGAACGGCTCCTGAAAAAAAATTGCCCTTCAACGAAGAACGGGCCGTTGCCGCTATCCCACTCATCATGGAATTACTGGGCCATCAATACAACGCCGCAAAATGAACAACGAACCCTTACTCCGGAAATGGAGACTGATACTGGGCGCCAATGAAAACGACGGAACACAGGTCAACCTTTCGGGACTGGACCTTAGCATGGACAATACGCTCCAGGCGCTTTACGACAGCAACCGTGAAGGCGGGCTGGGCCCATCTTCCCCCAACGTTAGCCGCTGGCTGGGCGATATCCGCGCCTACTTCCCTTCCACCGTGGTGCAGGTGATGCAACAGGATGCCATGAAACGCCTGAACCTGACTCAGATGCTTTTTGAAAAAGAAACCCTGGAAAACATAACACCGGATGTAAACCTGGTGGCCACGTTATTAACGCTGAGCAGGGTGATCCCCGATAAAACAAAAGATACCGCGAGGCAAGTGGTGAGGAAAGTAGTGGATGAACTCATGAGAAAACTCAGCCAGCCTACCATACAGGCCATTACCGGAAGCCTGAACCGGAGCATCCGCAACCGCCGCCCGCGCCACAACGAAATCAACTGGCATCAGACCATCCTCAAAAACCTGCGCCATTACCAGCCGGACTACAAAACCGTGATCCCCGAAACAAAGATCGGCTACGGCCGGAAAAGATCTTCGCTGATAGATGTGGTGCTTTGTCTGGACCAAAGCGGCTCTATGGGCACCTCAGTGGTCTATTCAGGTATTTTCGGTTCCGTAATGGCATCCATCCCCGCTGTTAAAACAAAAATGGTAGTATTCGACACGGCTGTGGCTGACCTTACCGAAGAACTGGACGATCCCGTTGACCTGCTGTTCGGTGTGCAACTGGGTGGCGGAACAGATATACACGCGGCGCTCAGCTATTGCACCAAAATCATCTCCCGCCCCACCGACACGGTAATGGTGCTGATTACCGACCTCTATGAAGGTGGCGATCCCGCCGGCATGAAAAAACGTGCCGCCGAACTGGTGGCTTCCGGCGTTCAGCTCATAGTGCTGCTGGCCCTCAACAACGAAGGTGCCCCTTCATTCGACCAATCCAACGCACAATACCTCGCCTCTATTGGTGTGCCCGTATTCGCCTGTACGCCTGATAAATTTCCTGAGCTCATGGCGGCCGCACTTGCCCGGCAAGACATCTCGCAATGGGCCGCAAGAGAAAATATTGTGCTGAAAAAATAATACCTTATGCCTTTTACCATAGAACAGATAGAAGCGTTCCTGACAAATGCCTTCCAAAAGTTTCACGGCTACGTTACGATGGACACCATCAGGGCCTCTCCCAATTACGACCTCATCACAGGATATCTTTGCGGAGCCCATTCATCTTTTCAACAGTACCAGCAACATCATGCGGACCATTACTGGTCGCCACTGCCCTTACTACTTGAACAAATTGATCCACCCGGCGATAAAGACCAACTGATACTGGACCTGATACAACATCCTGACCTCGGCCCATTCCTGCAACATAGTTTCAGCAATTGGCTGATCCAATACATGTTCGATCATCCCACAAAACCAGTGTTCGATGCGGCGAAACTTCAGTTTCAAAAAATTGGCCTGAACGATGTTGACCTGTTTAAGCTGTTCGTGTTTTCAACCATTCCTGAATCGTTAAAAGAAGAATGGCCCAAACACGAACCGTTGCAATCCTTTCTGAAAGAGATCGTCTATAGAAACAAAGGACTTATTTCCCCTTCGGGTAACTTCTTCAGCAACACAAACTGGAGTTTCCAATACTTTACTTTATTGGATGAAGTACGCCCTGAACTTGCGGAAAAATACCTGGAAGCGTTGTTCCAAAGTAATGGCAACTGGGCCATCCCGTACCTTGTTGACTACAAAGAAGGGAAGTACCTGAAAATGCTGCTCGCGGCAATGCAGCACATCACCCCACACGGGAACGACTACGGGAGTAAACTTGCTGCGGCTTATGGATTGTATCTTACAGACAGCAGCAGGTTCCAACCCATCCTGTTGGAAATGAGCCGGGTTTATCTTCAGAAAGTAACACCATGGCTCAATGCAAACAATTGGGAAGGAAGTATTATGCTTCCGGAATTCGCATCGTTCCCTTACAGCGCCAATTCTTTTACCGCGGTAGCGCTCTATTTCGTGCTGCTTCACCATAAAAATGAGGGGACCGCTTTCGTGGAAGGTTGGATTAGGGAGAAAAAATTCATCCCCGAAGGAGTGGTGTATGTTCTTTCCCAAACATTACAAAAGGATGCCTTACCCCTTTTGCAACAATTGGTGGTATATGAACCGGGGGGCGTACCCACGATGCGTGCAGCATTAAAGGTCCTGGAGAAAACATTTGAACCCGATAGATATATCCCCGTTTTGTATACGGGAATCGGCGTAAAAACAAAACTGATGCGCCTGGAATGCGCCAGACTGCTTGTAAAACTTGACCCGGACGTGGAAGCACACGCCATTCCATTGCTGAAACACAAAAAGGCCGACACCAGGCTATCAGCCGCTGTAATGCTGAGCATGCTCCGCTCCGAAACCGCATTAAAAGCCATTGCTGAAGCCATTGATACAGAAGTGAACGATGATGCCCGTGATGTACTGTTGGAAGCCGTGGACCATCCCCTTTCAGCAGCCGTTACGCCTGAAGGACTGAACACATTGATTGCGGCAGCACGCAACAGAGGAAAGCTCGGCAACATAAAAGGGACGGAAGGCATTGAAGCAGCACTTCCTCCACTGTATATGACCGATGGAAACCCGGCAGAGCAAGATATGGTGCGTTTCCTTTTGTACAGGATGCAGCGTGTAAAAACCATGCGGTCGGACAAAGAAGCCCGTTTGCTGATAGCATTGACCGATAAACAACGTAATGCCCCCTTCGCCCTTGCGCTCATTCAATACTTTATTAAGAACGGCGCGCAACCGGGAGACAAATACCTTATTGCCACGGCCGCGCTATTAGGGAACGATACAATCGTAGATCATCTCAGAACGCTTACCAACAAATGGATAGAAGAAAGCCGGTATAAAATGGCTGAATACGGCGTATCGGCATTGGCCCTTCAGGGTAGCGATAAAGCCCTGCGCTGGGTGGAATGGTACAGCCGACAATACAGGAATAAAAAAAAGAACGTGGGTGCAGCCGCCGCGGCGGCCCTGGAAAACGCCGCCGCGGAACTTGGCATATCAGCCAATGAACTAGGTGACCGCATTGTGCCTGATTTCGGCTTCGAAGGACTTTTCTTCCCATTCGATGCCAACGGAGAAACATACCGCGCATTTATTGACAGCGATTTCAAGATTGCTTTCCTGGATGAACGCAATAAAAAACTTAAAACAATACCCGCTGTAGCCCCTACGGAAACGAAAGAAAAATTAAAAGCCATCGGAAAAGAAATTAAGGATGTGGTGAAAGCACAATCACCCAGACTGGAATACTACCTTGTTGTACAAAGAAAATGGACCTTCTCCCAATGGTCGGCCTTTTTCCTGGAAAATCCCATCATGTTCATTTACGCTACAAGGCTATTGTGGGGTTGTTTTGATGAGAACGGCGAACTACAAACCTGCTTTTATTGCAGCGATGACACGTCCTTACTCAACGCGGAAGAAGAAGAAACAACCATCCCCGAAGACGCTATTATTGGCATAGTACACCCCGTTCAACTGGAGCAGTCTGCCCTACAGCAATGGAAACAACTTTTTTACAAAAACGATATCGCCCCCATCTTCCCGCAGTTGGAACGGAAAACGGTTGTGATACCTGAACAGGATCTCTCCAAACGCATCATCCGTACTTTTGAAGGCATAAAAAGAAAAGAAGGCGCCATCAGAAGCACTTTAGAAAGAAGTGGCTGGCGAAAAGGCTCCGTAGGAGACGGCGGCATGGTAGAAGCCTTTCACCTTCCCTACCCCGAAAAAGGCATAGAAGCTGTTTTGGAAGTGGAGGGTGTGGGTGCAGGTTTCGGCTGGGGAATGGAAGAAAAAACCGGCAGGCTTTACCTGCTTGAACTTTCTAAAAAAGAAAGCACCTGGTTCACCCCACCTCAAAATGATCACGATGAAAAACTGGTTCCTCTAAACGAGGCCCCACCTATTTTTTTAAGCGAGGTCTTCGCTGCTGTCGAAAGCATTAAAACGGCCGCATCTGGTTAGATGCGCTGTTTATTTCCACACAAAACTATTAGTGGAGCACCTCCATGTGGATTCATAGTTCTTCCCTGCTAAAGTTCCCGGCTTCTTTTCCGTATCAGTAACCTCCAGCATATAGCGGCCCTTCCAAGTAGGCGTAAAAGCCAGTTCACCATTTTTATCGGCTACGAAAGTCTTGCGCCAGCCTTCAGGAGAAACCACTTCTACCTGCATGTTTGCCGCTGGCGTTCCGTTCAGGTAAGCTTTAATGGCAACCTTAACATTTTGAAGTGTTGCGGTTACATGAATATCGTTCCCTTTAAACGTGTCAGGCGTTGATTTACCTACGACAACCGATGCATTGGTGTTGAACTGGTAGCGCATAGTGCCGGGAAAATCTTTTGTATCGTGTGAAATAGAAAGGATGTAGTTCCCTTCCATTTCCGGTGTAAAAGATGCGGACAGGTGCAATACGCCTGGCGTACAATCGAGTTTGGTCTTCTTCCCGTCAGGGGCTATAAGCCAAAGCGTAAGTTGTTTTATATCGGAATACCATTTGGCAACGGAGTCTCTTTCATTTTCGGCGTATTCTCCATAGAATATTTTCACGTCCTGGGCTTGTCCTGCTTTGCCGGAGGCGTTGGTTTCGATCCAGAGTGCGTGGGCGCTGGCGGAGGCGGCAGTAAATACCATGGTAACCGCCAGGAGGAATTGTTTCAATTTCATGCTTGTAGAATGTTATAGCGTAAAAATCAGCTAGGCGAAGTTCTGTGCCGGGGAGAGGAAATGTTTCCGCTTTCGGGAAAATCATTTACGAGATAGGGAAAAAATTCTAGTGACGTTTTCTTTTCCGTAATTTTTTTCAGATAAATTTCATTTTTAAAACCGAAGCCATTACCTTTGCAGCCCACTTGAAAGTGTTCCTTTCAGGTGATCGGGAAGTAGCGCAGGCCGGTAGCGCACCTGGTTTGGGACCAGGGGGTCGCAGGTTCGAATCCTGTCTTCCCGACGAAATATCGTCCAAAAGAATTCAGAAGGCTCGTAAAACTCAATGTTTACGAGCCTTCTGGCTTTTAGGGAGGTGAAATGGTATCAAAAAATACCAATGTTTTTGAAGCACATCAGGTGAATCGTTTTGTGAATTATCCTAGCGATTCACCAAAACCTTTTAAGAAACTGTAAAAAAAGGAGTTGTAAAAACATGTATGGATTGATTGGATTTTAAAGACTAGCCTGTAACAGCCGACCTAGTGAAAAAGGCATTTCTTCATGTCTACAAAACTGCTGATGAAAAAACTTTTTTGTGGCTGGTGAACCAACACAGCACCCATTATGAAAACTGTGTTGTCCCATTGTAACCTCAAAAACTACTTCACCACCGAACGCTATCTCAATGCGATCCTGTATCAAAAAATGTGCAAAGGCAATGAACTGCGCCTGAAACTCAGCAGCGATTTTATCAAGGGATTATACTATTCCGCAAGAACCACCGATAGTACACTTATTTTTTAAATAAACGTGATGATAATATTTTTTAATATAAAGTATTTAGTATTTAAAATTGTGTTTATTTGCAAGAAGTTAGAACCAGTGAATAATTAACTGCAGATGGGCTCTTCCGACTAAACAGTTACATTGTTTGACCGAGACTAATCTGATTTCAAGTTCATATTTTCTCTAAAACCTATACCTATCATGCGATTAATCTTAGCGGTCCTTGTTTTATTTGTTTTCAACAGTACGTATGGTCAAACACAGTTCTGGAGCGATACATTTGAAGATGCTGGAGCACCTTCAAGCGGAAGCAGAACTCCTTCATCCAATGTTAGCAGTGGCGGCCCTCCCGCTACAAGGTATTTTTGGCGCTGCGGAACGGCCAATATTTCTTCTATTAACACTTATTCGGGTTTTGAGGGGAGTAAGTTCTGGGCGGGGGAAGATCATCGGCTTTCTCCGATAGCACAAGCGGCCGAACAAAGTATCACCTGGAGTGGCATTGATATTTCGGGAAAAGCGAATCTTGTTTTTAAGGCATTATTTGCAGCTGGGAGTGGTACGGGTAGTAACTGGGATATTAAACCGAACAGCCCTTTTAATGATTTTGTTGGGGTTGAATACAGGATTGACGGCGGCGCCTGGCAAAACGGGATTTGTTTTATGGCATCAAGTACATCCATTTCTACACCGTTAAGTATTAACAGTAACCCGGGAACGGGTTCCGGACAAGATTCGGTTGGTGATGGTGTTGTGCTTCTTAACTCAGCTGTTTTTTCAGATTTCACTTTTAATATTTCAGGAACTGGTACAACTCTTGACCTGAGACTGAGGGCACACTCAAATGGAACATCAGAAGAATGGGCAATCGACAACATAAGGCTCTTTCACGGCACGGGCACGTTACCCGTTAAATTGTCGGACTTTAAAGGAACAGCAAAAGTTGGCGGAAATTCTCTTTCCTGGATTTCCGAAAACGAACTTGACAATGCCGGGTTTGAAATTGAACGAAGTGCAGATGGCGTACATTTTGAAAAAATTGGAATGGTTGTCGGCAATGGAACAAGTACTAGCCGGCATGAATATCATTATGTTGACCAAAATGCTTTGCCACTCACAGCCCATTACAGGTTGAAACAGTTGGATGTAAACGGCAGCTTTAGTTACTCGGCAGTAGTGGTGATCAGAAGAGCTCAGAGCGCGAATTTGCTTGCATATCCAAATCCTTTTACAAATAGGTTGTTTGTTGCAATAAAAAACGCTAACAGTAGAAACATTAAAGGTTTACAACTGATGGACGTTGCAGGAAGATTGTACCCGGTGACTGTATCAAATACCGCTAACGGATTTACGCTCAATACCGACCATCTGCAGAATGGTGTATATTTTCTGCAATGGGAAAACGATGGGGAAGTTTACAGAACGATGGTGATAAAGGGCAGGTAGTTGTGCGTGATGGTGAAGAGTAGTTGTTTCGTGACAGATGTAAGTAAGCCTCTCGTAACTCTGAATGGTGGGAAAATATAGACTCATAGCGCTCGAGTAAATTTCACAGCTAAAGGCGCAGCCAAATTTACTTCACACCTACAAACTAAGCTTATTCATATCCAATACAACTATTGACGGCGTATAGCCCCGCACTTTGAACACCTGCCTGTTGGCTGGCAGGTAATCGGCTTCGCCCCCCCGACGGGTATACACAGCGACCGCGGCACCGCCTCCTGTAGCCCCGATAAAAGGTGGCGGATACGCTTTAACAATGGCAATGTCTGTCATGGGTATATTGGCGATTTGTTGGGCGGGCACCCTTACTTCATCCAAAAAGAACGTTACACCACCGCCTCGCCATGTGGCAGCGCCTGTTGGAGTTATTTGCAAACCGGCAACCCTTCCTTGCAAGTAGTTAAACAGGTTGAAAAACCCAATCGCGCTGGGATCATCCATAATGCTGATCAACCGCTCGTTTCCTGACCGGAATAAGCCACTCACATATTCTTCATTAAACTGTTGCGCCCGGGTTGTAGCGGTACGCTTTACAACAACCGCCGGCAGCATAGTACCGCGGTCAGCAAAAAGCGCTTCCGGCGTTTCAACCGGCATATTCAGGGTAGGCCGCACCGCAACCGGCGGGTTACCAATGTAAAAAGACCGGCCTGCCACGGCCACGGGTTCATAGCTGGAATCGAGCTGAGTTCTGATGCTGATGTTCAGCGGCTGGTTGTTGTTGTCTGTTCGATGGAAAGCCAACAATGCATTGTCTTCAAACAGCCAGTTACGGATAGCAAAGGAGCCGTCCGGGTCTACCGTTACGCGCTGCTCGGCCCATTCGCCGGTTTTGACCAGCAGCATCGCTTGTATACTGCCGATGTTCTTAACGTCTTTTACCTGGCCCACCACTTCGTAGAATCGCTGCTGCAAGCCGGCCAGCAAGGTGTATTTGCCAGGAGGTAACGAATTTGGCAAAAATATTGCACCTGAAGCGCGCCCTTCAATCACCGGCCAGCGGAGGCGTGTGCGCCGCCCTTCTTCGTTTTCTATTAACAGCTCAAGTGTTGCGAGGGACTTGTTCACTAACCGGCCACCGGCATCTTTGTAATCCACGGTTACTTGTAATGAATCGCCTGGTTGAAGAATGTTTTTGTTGAATTTTATGGCTAATCTGCCCGTTGGCTGCTGGGCCTGTATGGAAGCCGACAGCAGGAGGCAAATAAGTAATAACAGAGGGGTGCTTTTCATACATATACCTTATCAATATTGAAGCCAGGCACCAATATTAAAGTAAAATATTATGCTAAAATTCGGAGAAATCTATGCCAATGCACCCGACAACCAGGCATTGGTTTGTTGTCAGAAATAGGCGGCCAAATTACGAGCAGGAAAGGCGCCGAAGCCTTAAATCTTTTACTGCGGATTCAGCTCCTTATCCAACGCTCAATAATTCCTGATGGTGGCGTAAACCCCGTAATGCTCGTCCTCTATTGCATAGAATGGTTTCAATCTATACGTTTTCCCATTATTCTTCAGGCTGAAAACATTCGTGCCCTCTTCCTTAACAAGCTGCTTCAATATATCCTCCTGTGTACCTTTCAGGATCAGTTCCGACGCATCTTCAAACGCCAACAGGATCGGACCATAAAAAATCGCCAGCACATTGCTGTCATCGGGCATTGTTCGGATGTAAAAGTCGAATTGAAATTTTATCCTCACCTGGTCGTTGTGCTTCCAGGCTCGTTTCAGCGTGATGTAAGAATTCGGCGAAACACTTGTCTCTTGTTTTTGCCCATTCACGAAAACCTCCACTTTTTTCGCCCAGGAAGGCGCGAGGAAATGGATCGGCAACGCTGTTTTCGCCCCTGTTGTTATTGTAAATTCAACCTCCTGGTCATCGGTGAAATTTCCTTTCTGCTCCAGGGTAAATTTCTTTTCGGGCCAGGAAAGCTTCGAGGGTACAAAAAGGTTCACCCATAACCCGGTATCGTTGTGGTAATATATTCCGGTATTCAAGGCGGAAAACGCTTCTATTGAACTGCCGTTGCAGCAACGGAAATCATCTTCCTTCAGGAATATTTTCTTCCTGGGCGATCCTAGCGGTAAGTGATAGACGCACCTGCCGGTTTCCCCGCTTTGCAGGGCCATCGTGGAATTGTAAAACGTATTCATGTAGGCGTCCGCGAAAGCTGGTTTGCCGGTCCAGGTAAACAGGGTTGCCGTTAGTTTCTGAGTATTGTGCGAAACACAGGATTCAGAAGTTTCCCTCGTCATCGTGCTGCTGAGGTGGCCGGGTACGCCCCAGTGTTCGGCGGAGAGAGAAGTGGGCGCGGTAACATTGGGACGCGGACCACTGCTGGACCCGTTCACATAGGCATGAGACGTCATCAGCATGTTCCAGAAATTGACCGCGGCTTTACCGTATTTTTCTTCTTTCGTAACCTCATAACGTTTTGAAAAGCCATTTACCAGTACCAGGTGCGTATTGGCATGGAGACCAGACAATATATTCCTGTTTTCAGCCAACGGTACAGCGAACCAATCCCGGTCAAATATCCTGGCGAGCGCAAGGTGGCGAGGCTCACCGGACACTTTGTACAACGCGTACAAAACCTCATTCATAGCGCCCGCTTCGTTGGAAGGATTGGCCCCTACACTGTACAAAACTTTTTCTATGGTTTCCGGCGAGAGGCGGGCCATGCGCTTTTCCACATAAGCCGCCATGTCCTGCAGCATCTGGTAAGCTTTCGTATTACCGGTACGTACATACGCGTCCAGCATGCCCTGCATAAGTTTGTGGTAAGTATAATAAGGCGCCCATACGCCTCCGAAGTTCTTTTCGAGTGTATCAAAATCCCTTTCCGGGAATGCGCTGAGGTATTTATCCGGATGCTTTTGCTGGCATTTGTACAATTCATCTACCAGGTAAGTAAGTCTTCTTTTCAGCAGCGTATCTCCATAATTTTCAACCACCGTTGCAATGGCGGAGAGGTAATGGCCCACAAAGTGCCCCCTCAGCCCGATACCTGGCGCCTCCCACCCTTCCAGCGGCTTCGCTTCCGATGGCAGTTGGGCATTGACCCGGAAATTATGCAGCAGCCTGTCCGGATCAAGTGACGTAAGGTATTTGATGTTTACCATTTCCTGTTGTTTGATCCAGGAGGGTGTAAGTGTAACGGATTTTGCAGGAAATGGCTTGAACCGCACAACTGAAGATGAGGTCGGATGCTGGCCGTGGCCCGTAAGATGGGAAACGATCACCAATACAAAAATCAATATTCTCATACCTGGAAATTCTTTAAATGAATGTGCCAATACTTCAGTTATGAAAGTATTGGCACTTCTAAATTACGGAAGCAGGGTGTAAGTTACCAATCCTCCCTACTAATGTTTCACTTACGGAACAGTAATGTACGCATTGGTTTGCTTGCCCTTCGTCACCAATAAAGGTCCGGATTACCGGGAATATTTTTGTGGTCCCTGCTGTATACCGATGGCGTTCTTCCGAACAACATGAAAAACTGTTTTCTGAAATATTTTATATCACCGAATCCCGTCATGGCGGCGGCTTCAGCTACCATCATATTTCCTTCAGCGAGCAACAGGGCCGCTTTCATAAGTCTTACCCGCCTGATGAAACCATTAAGACTGAGTCCGGTGACCTGCTTTATCTTTTTGTACAAAGTGGAGTGGCTTAGCCCTAACTCCCTGCACAACACAGCAATATTAAATGCCGGATCATCCATATACCGCTCAATCACTTCGGTACATCTTGTAAGGAACAATTCCACCCCCGCTTCAGCTCCCGCTACAGGGGTGCATGCTTCAGCGGTGCCACGCAACATAGTGAGCGCCGGGGAAAAAGTAATTTCCTCCCGGCGCTTTGTTCTCAGTAATACGTTTTGCGGCATTAATCAGCGATGTTGAACAACTTAAAGCCCTTTATCCGAAGGTTCTGCGTACCGGTCACCATGTGTGCCACCACCCCTATGGATACTGTTTTTTCAGTATCCAGTGTGAAGCCGGCTTCAATGGTTTTATTGTTGAGCGAACCATCGGTGAGTTTTGCGTAACCAATGGAAGTGGCGTAGTTGGCCGCATCGGGTAAATCATTTCCTTCGGCCGCCACCAGGTAAGTGGCGGGCAATGGGTAAGCGATGCTTTCCACCGTAAGTTGTACGCTGTACTTTCCTGCAGGTAAGGTGACCGTTTGGAATATTTTCCCGTTGTTAATGGCCGGGGTTCCCCAATATTCAAAGGCCATGGTGCCGTATCCGGGATAATTATCGAATCCGCCATGTCCTGAAATATTTTTCGCGGCGGCATTGGTGGTCCAGTCGGCCAGTGTGCCGAACCTTCCGTTGGCCATGGAAGCGGCGCTGAAGGGGAATCCCGCGTTCTTCAGGTACATAGAGGTTACTTCCGCCGTTACGCCTTTAAAATCGGCCGCGGTATAGAAGGTATCCAATGCGAGGGAATCCGGTCTGAACGCGGTTCTGAAGGAGAACCTGGTACCCGCTTTAAAGTCGGGCAACTGGGTAATGTCCTCGTTGGGCAACACGCGCATGGTTACCTGGGCACCGCTCGCTTTTTCAAAGTTCAGTTCCGTGAACAACGCGTCCTGGTCGGCCCTGTACCATTGCACTTCGGCATAGCCTGTTTTCATTACCGTGCTTCTCACGAGACGGTTTAGCAGTGTTTGTTGGTAGGTTTCGCCATACACCGTACCACTTTTCTGTACAATCACGGAGCGGTTGTTATCGGCATCGAAGGTGATTATTTCAAAGTTGTAATTCCCTTCTGGAAGGTTGTTGAGCATCAGCTTCACGGTATCTACGCCTGAGGTTCGTTTGATGGTGGTTACCGCGGAATCGGTCCTGTTGTTCCAGTACACTTTCGCGCTCACCACTTTGGGATCCGCGGCGTGTATCCATTGCAGCATCACACGGTTCTTTCCGGGAAACAACTTTACCGAATCTGCTTTCCCGGTGTACAGTATCTCTTTGCCATCGGTAAAATCTTCCCTGTACGCGTCCATTTTGGTGCAGGCCGCGAGCGCCGTAGCCACTACCAGGAAAGTATATAGTATCTTTTTCATTTCGTGCTACTTTAAAGGTTATTTGTCGTTGCCGAAGAATGTCATTTCGGAAATATGGGCCGCCTGTCCTCCCTTACCGATCCAGGTATCCAATACGCGGATGCGGATGTAGCGTACCATTGGCGCCGACAGCGGTACATTGAACTCCTCCCCTCTTGCCGCGGCGGCAACATCTTCTGTAGAGTTCATGCCGGTAGGTTGGCCGGATGGTTTCACGGAGGTACAGGTCGTGAGTTTCACCCAATTGTTCCAGCTTCCGTCGGATGGCGGCGCCACTGAACCCCACACCTCATAATTTTTTGGATTGCCGTGGTTGTAAATCCATACCCCCTGCCGCTGCCAGACCGTAAAGCGACTGAGCTTCGCCGTTACACCAAGGTCGAAAGTGATGTGCATGGGCATGGGCGCATCGGCAGAGTGCCACATGTTGCCTTCGGCGCTGATTACCCCGTTCCACAAATTGGGAATAGGTAATCCCCATCCATCGGGCACATCACCAGGCAAAATCACGGTGCGGAATTTCGATTTATCCAGTTCTCTTTCAAAAATCGGCGTAAGGGAAGCGAAACTGGTATCGGTGCGGTTGTCCCACCTGTCGCGGATGTACACGGCGAATTCAGTGGGTTCAGAGGCGAAGCCCCTGGAGGTGAAGTTGCCTTCTTTCAGTTTTGAATAGAATGTTTCGTACAAACTGAATGCCCCGGTAGAATCTTTGTAACATACCACAATGGCAAGATCGGCTTCCGTGGGGTTTGAAAAGCGGATGTTCAGGCCCCCGAAATCTTCCTGCAAATGGAGCGATTTAAACACATCATAAATGGGTGGAGCATCGGCTTTCACGGGGATCTCCACCGGCTCCGATTTGTTTTCTGCCCTGTTCACCGCATACAGTTTCAGCGCATAGGTCGCGGTATCTGCAAACCCTTCCACGGTAAGTGTATTGGTATAATAGGAAGCTTTTTTATTCACTTCCTTACCATACTTGTCCGTATAACTGGCCAGCACGTAAAGCAGGTCTTTGTTGGAAGGAAGCGAATAGGTCAGTTTCACCGCTCCGGGCAAACTTTCGTAAGAAACGTTGAAGACCTTATCCGGCTTACCAGAACCGGATTCTATGGGCAGCCGCTCATCTTTGGTACAGGCCGTAGCCAGCACGATGGCGAGTAGGTTCACTAAAAATATCTTTTTCATATTTCAGCATTTTGAAGATTACCAGCCCGGGTTTTGAACCAGGTTGGGGTTAACGATCAGGTTGTATTCACGGATGGGCCAGAAATAATCTCTTGGTGCGGTGAAACGCTGGTTGAACAACAGTTTCTTCCTGTAGTACGCCGTCGCGTCTTCCTGTTCAATATCCCATCCGTATACTTGCGCGTTCAAAACCTCAGCGGCTTTTTTCCACCTGCGGAGGTCCCAGAACCTGGATCCTTCGAAAGCCAGTTCCACGGTTCTTTCCTGCTGAATAATGGCGCGCAGCCCTTCTTTGGTGGTGTATTTGGTGGGATTGGAAGAATACTGCGTCCATGATTCCTCCACGGTTTTTAGTCCGGCGCGTTTGCGAACTTCATTGATGTAGAAATAGGCTTCAGCAGTTGGTCCCGCTGATTCATTCAGTGCTTCGGCATACATCAGGTACAGGTCCGAGAGCCGGATAATTGGCCAGGCGTAACGCTCTATGGCGATGCCCTGTCCGGATTGTATCACGAATTTCCAGTTGGCGAGTTTCTTGGGGAAATAACCGGTAATGGAGTAACCGAATGCCGCTTTCCTGGATTGTGATTGTCCCGACCTGGCCTGCACTTTCCAGGTACCGTTTTGCATGTACCATAACCCGCCATCGAAGCCGATGTTCGCGTAGAAGCGCGGTTCCCTGTTGAAGTGGAGCCCAACGGTGGTGTACCCTTCCTGTACATGGTTCTTTTCGGCGCTTACCGCTGTTCTGAGTGAATAACGATCGGCGAAGTTCCAGGTTTTATCTTCGTTGATGGGTACGCCTTTGTCGCTGTAGAACGTTTCCGCCATCCGCATGGTGGGGGCGATTTGTCCGTACGTTTGTTCGTTACCGGGATAAGCCGGGTTCAGTCTTGGGATAGCCTGTTGCTGAATATCCGTTCCGGGTGCTATGGTATAACCCCAGATCACTTCGGAGTTCCATCTTTCTGAGAAAGCGTTGCGTATGCTCATTTCCCTGCGGATGGTATCATTCACATTCACCAGGTTGGTATCAAACTCGTACAACTTGATTTCCGCCTGTGCGCAGGCGTCGATCGCGGCTTTACATGCTTCAGCCGCCTTTGTCCATTTGGAGGCGTCGTAAGTGCCGTTCACCAGGGGATCGCCGGCTTTGTTCTTCAGGGAACTGAAATCGTTGTTACCATTGAACAGCGGACTGGCCGCGGCCAGCAGGATGCGCGCTTTGATGGCCAGCGCGATGGGTTTGGAAATACGACCGAGTTCAGACGTTTTGTTGGTGATCACCAGTGGCAGATCAGCGGCGGCTGTATCCATCAGTGCGGCGGCGTATTGGAACACGGAATCCACCGGCGCTCTTTCCACGCGCACCTCTTCGGTAGTGGCGTCGATCGCGAGATTGGTACGGATCAATGGTACCGGACCATACATTCTCAGCAGGTAGAAATGATAGTATGCTTTCAGGAACTTCACCTCGGCGATCCACCGGGCTTTCATGGAAGGATCAAGGTCCACTACTTTGTCCACGTTATCCAGGAAGATATTACAATCGCGGATGGCCCTGAACAGTGGTTTACCGTACACAAGTCCATCCCAGTAATTGAATTTGGGGTACACTTTCCCCTGGTTGCCGCGTGCCATATCCTGCGGTTCGAAAGGCAACCGGCTCAACGTAGTGATGGGCCAGTAGGTCCACATTTCGTCTCCGCCCAGGAGCGCGGGGTTTTCGTAAACATTGTTTTCCTGCGGCAGGAAAGAATAGCAGGTAAAGAGATATTTCTCCGCTTCGTTCCGGTTCGCGAAAGCGTTGTCGATCGTTGCAATATTGTCCGGAACGATATCCAGGTATCCTTTGCACGAACTGAAACAAGCCGATAGGAATAGTATAGCTATGATCGTTCTTTTCATGACTTTGTTTTTAGAATCCGAGTAATACGCCTATGTTAAACACTTTCTGAATGGGATATCCGAGGCCATTGCCACCCATTTCAATATCCCAGAGTTTGAAGGCGCTGAAATTAAGCAGGTTCGTGCCACTCACGTAAAAGCGCGCGGTGTTGAGGTAAGCCCTGGAAGCGATTTTCTTCGGCAGGGAATAGCCCAGTTCCACATTCTTCAGGCGAAGGAAAGCACCGTTGCGCATGAACCAGGTGTTCCACTGCGCGTTGTTGCTGACCACGTTGGTACTGAGCCTGGGCCAAAGCGCATACAGGTCGTTGTTATCTTCCGACCAGTGGTCATCGGCATAAGCTTTCAGCAATGCCTGCTGGTTGTAAAAAGGTGAGGTAGCTGTAGGATCGATCCAGAAAGAGGACCTTGCCGATCCCTGGAAGAACATGGACACATCGAAGCTCTTGTATCCGGTAGAAAAACCGAAACCGTAGATAATTTCAGGTACCGTGGGGTAACCGATGGGAACGATGTCCAGGTCGGTGATCTCGCCGTCGCCATTCACGTCCCTGTATTTGAGATCACCCGCCATGTATTCGCCGTAGTTTTGTCGTGGCGCGTTGGCCACTTCATGTTCGTCCACGAACAGGCGTTCCGCGACAAAACCATAGATCTGGTTAATGGATCTTCCGATACGGTATTTGTAGGGCTCGTTGTACGCGGGTTCTTCGTATTTGGTGAATTTACTTTTCGCGAAGGTGAAGTTGCCGTTTGCCTGGAGCCACACGCCAGAGGCGAAGTTCCTGTTATAGGTAGCCTGTACTTCCACCCCATTGGATCGGGCTTCGCCTAGGTTGGCGCTGATGCCTGCGGAAAGTCCCATGGTGGCTGGAATAAAAGCACGGTTCATCAGGATGTTATCCCTGTTCTGTACAAAGTAGCTGATGTCAACATTGAAATTATTGAAAAGCCCCATTTCCATCCCAAGCGTGAGCGATTTGGCGCGTTCCCAGGTAATGTCTTCGTTGTTGTACCTGTTTACGGTAATACCGTTTCTGTAATAGCCGAAGTTCTCGCCGAAAGTAGCGCCCACCGCGGCATCATTCATGTTTACTTCCGAGAGGTAAAAGAACCTGTCTGAAGCGCTGCCGATCGCGTCGTTCCCCACCAATCCATAAGTAGCTTTGAATTTCAACCTGGAGATGGTGTTCAGCAATGGTTCCCAGAACTTTTCGTTGGAGATGAAATACCCCACACCCGCCGCGGGGAAGAAACCATACCGTTCCGTTTTATAGAAACGCTCCGATCCGTTGTAGCCGAAGTTAAACTCCGCGAGGTAACGGTTATCGTACCCATAGGTGAAACGGCCGGATACCCCCTGGTTACGGTAGGGCAAAGACTGTTGCAGTGTACCCTGGTTCGCGAACAACTGGTGGCGCTTCATGTACACGAGCAGCCCGGAAACATCGTGGTTGCCAAACTTTGTATTGTAGTTCAGCGCGGATTCAAGATAAGCGGTGGTATTGATTTCTTTCGGTCCTTCAGAATAATTGAGGTATTCCGTAGCACTGTTTTCGTTCAGCAATTTGAGCGTATACAAATCCTTCTGCCTGTCGTAATAGGAAACGGAATAGAAGAATGGGTTGTACGCGCGGCTTACATCGAAATAGGAATACCTTGAAGTATTGAACAACGCTCTTGCGGACAGTCCTTTTATAACGAAGCCGAGGTCCTGTTTCAGTTCAGCCTGGGCGTTCATGGTAGAACGCGCGTAATCCTTGTACCCGCGAACCAGATCGGCATAAGGATTGATCAGCAGGGAACCGTCGGCGTTACCGAACAACGGATGGTTTACCCGGGGCATGATTTCCGATGGGAAATAAGCCGGGAACAACACCGGGTTGGAACGCATAATTTTACTGTACACGCCGGCTCCGCCATCTATCGGGCCACGGTAATCATCGAAAGTGCCCGTAAGCCTTACGATCACCTCGGTGGTCTTCGTCATGTTGATGTTCACGTTCGACCGGAGCTGGTAGGTTTTCAACTTGATGTTGTTGTTGAAATTGTTCATCTTCTCCACTTTCAGGATACCGTTGTCCTGGTTGAAGGATCCGGCTATATAATACCGGGCCACTTTTCCTCCGCCGCTGGCGTTGAAGTTAAGGCGCTGGTTATTGGTCTGCCGTTTGATGAGTTGAGCCATCCAGTCGTTGGCGGGGTATACATAAGGATCGGTTCCGGCGATGGTATTGTCGATCTTATTCTGAGAATATGGCAATACACCCAGGCGATTCCGGGTAAGCACCGCTTCATTTTCGAGTTGCATATAGGTTACCGGATCGGCGAGTTCCACGTCTTTCGTATTGGAAGAAGTGGAGTTTTCGAAACGGATGGATACGCGTGCGGGTCCTTCTTTACCAGACTTGGTGGTAACGAGTATCACGCCATTGGCGCCCCGTGCACCATATAATGCGGTGGCGGTGGCGTCGCGCATGATGGAGAAGCTGGCGATATCATCGGGCTGCATCCTTGCCAGGTCGGTTGGAGTTACTTCTACCCCATCCATCATGATCAGCGGATCTTTTTTATAGCCGAATGTAGTAACGCCGCGTATGAAGAAGGAAGCGTTGTCCTGCCCTGGTTCACCTGTGCGTTGGTAAGCGATTACACCGGCCAGCCTGCCGGCCAACGCGGTGGTCAGGTTACTCGACGGCACTTTCAGGTCGCTTGGATCAATCGTGGTAATGGCGCTCACCATACTTGATTTTTTCTGTCTGCCGAAAGCGACCACGGCCACATCTTCCATTTCATTGCCGAGCGCAACCATCTGAATAATGGCGGGTTTGCCTTTTTCCAGCACCTGCACTTTGTTGAGGTAACCTACACGGGAGAATTCGAGCGTGACACGATCTCCTGATACATCGAGTTCAAAATTGCCGTTGTCATCTGAACTTCCACCCTGCAGGCTCCCTTTGATGACAATGGTTACATGGGGCAATTTCTCACCCGACGCACTGTCGGTTACCACACCGCTGAATTTAGCGGGTGATTGCGCCCTGATAGCCTGACAAAAAAGAAGAAACATGCAGAAAAGAATGGGAATGGCTTTCCCAATGGGGACGAAGTGGCCCCAACGGTGTTTCAATCGAAGCATACGTTAGACTTTGGTTTTACGCGCCCGGATAGGCTCCGCTGCGCTGGTTTTAAATATGGGTCTATTCCTACAATCCGCTGAGGGTTAACGGGTATCAGCAGATCAATTGAAATGCGTTACTGAGATAACGGCTTCGTGTAGCCGACAAAATAAGTTTCTTAACCTACAACTTCTTCGAGTGCCGGTTCCAACGCGTAAATCCTGTTCATGACAAGCCATTTCTCTCCTTCTTTGGCCCAGGGCAAAGGGCGCTGGAAACGCGACATCAAACGCTCCCACTCCATCACTTTAGGATTCGCGGCATCCATTAAAGCTTTCTTTTCAAAACAAAAATCATCCACTGTTTCCATGATCATGAACAACCGGTTGCCGATGCAATATATTTCCATCTGAAGTACCCCGGCATCCCTGATACTCTGTTGTATTTCGGGCCAGGCATTTTCAGCTTTGTGCCATTCACGATAAGACTCAATAAGCTCCTTATCTTCTTTAAGATCAAGCGCCAGGCAATATCTTTTCATGTACATTCTTTTTGTTGAACGCCTTGCTTATCCTTCAGAAGACGGGTATAAAGTCGATCAGTTTATGTTCCTTCAATGCCTGCCAGAAACTTTCGGGAAGTCGGTTTTCAACAAGTCCCACATTTCCGGGCACACGCGAAGGGTCAGTAGTATTCAGTGCAATGCTCACAACACCGGGAACCCCAACCGCAAATTGCACGCATGCCGCCGCGGGCTTTACATTGAATTCATCGCATAACTCAAAGAAACGGCGCCGCCAGGTCAGCAATTCAAGATCACCGGACTGAACACCGCCCACCAACCTGTAATCGTAATACGCGCCGCCCACCAGGAAGCCGGAATGAAAAACAGCGGAATTAATTACACGAATTCCTTTGCTATAAGCCGCGGCGATAAAATCCAGCAGCTCGGCAGGATGACTTTTTACCGTCATGCTGTTCGCGATCATGATCCAGTCCAGGTCAACATATTCAGCGATGCGCCTGATCACGCGCCAGTCTTTCGCGCCTACACCAATCATGCTCACCTTTCCTTTGTCTTTCAGGTCACGCAAGGCCTGGTAAGCGTTCAGTATATCATCAAACCGCGCATGGGCATGAACATCGTTCGCAGCCCCCGCCAGGTATTCGTCGGGATCGTGCACGGAAACCATTTGCGGAATGTAGCCCTTCAACAATTCATTTCCCTGTTCAAAACACTCCAGTATGCCGTTATAGCTGATGCGCTGTACCGCGTCGTGCTGAAGGTCTTTCCATACCCCGGGCTCAAAGGTGGGCTCCGCTGTTTTCAAAGCAGTCCTGTACCAGCCAAGCTTATTGCTGACCACCACTTTCGCGGGATCGGCCTGCATGGCGGCAAAACAATCGCCCAGTACTTCCAGCGCAAGTCCCGCACCATACTTTCCCGCGGAGTCGAAAATGGTTTTCCCACTGGTACATTCGATACTCGCGCCTACAATAGCCTGTTTCGTTTCAAATGGAAGCGCTGTAAATAAATTACCCAATCCGCTTGTTCCGAAACATATCCCTGGCCATTCCGCAGCTAAAAACGCGCTCATTTATTACTACTTTAAAAAAACAATGTGACCCAAACTATCACCACCGCAAAACTACCCGGCACAAAAAATAAATTACTATCCGATTAAAAGATCCAAAGAACTGTGGATCCTGGGTGAGGAGCCATACAGCAACCGGCAATCGTACAAACTGTGCTTTACAAATGGTTATACATTCCCGCTATCTGAACAATACAATATTCAAATTCAGGTATCCGTTTCCGGTAGAACCAATGCAATGCATTTAGCATTATCAACTTTACAAAAATATTCACCCTTCACATTCTATATTTATCCTAAAAAGACTTTCCTTTATACAAAAGAGACTTTTACCCCTTTTTTCAAACGCTTGCATCTATGAACAAAAGAGTATTGAAACACAGCTTCTCCCTGCTGCATGTGGACCATGTAAAGCTGAGCGAGAAGTGGAACTATCCCAACGTACTCAGTCCTTATTACCGGATTTATTACATTGATGATGGAGAAGGTTATATACAGGACGGGAAAAAGAAAATCGTGCTGGAGCCCGGGCATCTTTATATTATTCCCAGTTTCACCTTGTGTAACCTGCGCTGCGAATCGTTTTTAAGCCAGTACTTCATTCACTTCTTTGAAGAGTTCGCGGAAACCACCTCCCTGTTCGAGCAGAACAGGAAAGTATTTAAAATTCCCGCGAGAGATGTTGACGTACAAAACATCCGGCAATTGCTGAAAAGCAATCCGGGCAGGGGCATTAACCGATCCGATAACCCAAGGGCCTACGAAAAAAAAGACTATTACACACACTATGAGGAACTCAATGAAAAAGTAAGCGACGCGGTTTACCTCGAAAGTCAGGGCATCCTGCTGCAACTGATTTCGAGGTTCATGCATTCAAATGAATTCGCGGCCAGCAATGTTGCTTCCTCGCCCTCCAAAATACTGGAGGCCATCAGTTATATTCATGTTAACCTGAAAGAAAACCTTACGGTGCACACCATCGCAAAGGAAGTAAACCTTCACCACGACTACTTCTCCAGGTTGTTCTTACAATTCACGGGAGAAAGGCCGCTCAATTATATTCACAACAAAAGAATACAACGCGCGCAATACCTGATAGCCACCACCGATCTTTCTTATAATAGTATCGCAGAAGAAACCGGATTTGAAAATACTCCTTACTTTTGCAGAATCTTCAAAAAGATTACAAAGGTTACACCCGGTGAATACAAGAAGCTCAACAACGTGAGCCTTACAAGCCGTTAATACTTTTACATTCTAATGTTTTCAACCATAAAACAACACAGTACAATGAGACGACGCCTCATTCCATTTTTTTTGTCTGCTACCTTGCTCACCACATTTTCCGCGCTGGCGCAAACTTCAAAAAAGAAGCAGTCGGCCAATGACAAGAAATACCAGGCTTACCTTTTCACTTATTTTAAAGGCAACGCGAAAAGAGATGAAGCCATTTGCTTTGCACTGAGCAAAGACGGGTATACCTATCATGCGCTGAACAACAATATGCCCCTGATCCGGTCGGAAGAAATCAGCAAAACCGGTGGTGTACGCGATCCCCATATTTTACGGGGCGCCGACGGCAAAACTTTCTACATGGTGGTAACCGATATGGTGAGCGCCAACGGCTGGAGCTCGAACCGGGGAATGGTATTGCTGAGATCGAACGACCTCATCAACTGGACCTCGAAAGCGATAGACATTCAACAAACCTATCCCGGCCAGGAAGACCTGGAGCGGGTTTGGGCACCACAAACCATTTATGATGCACAGGCAAAAAAATATATGGTGTACTGGTCGATGAAGTACAAAGGTGGAACAGATAAAATTTACTATGCCTATGCGAACAAAGACTTCACTGGCTTTGAAGAAGCGCCAAAGGAATTGTTCGTGAGCCCCGGTAACAAGTCCTGCATAGATGCCGACATCATTGAAAAAGACGGCGTGTTTCACCTCTTTTATAAAACTGAAGGAGATGGCAACGGCATTAAAAAGGCGGTATCCAAAAAATTAACGGGCGGCTATGTACAACAGGACCGCTACCTGCAACAAACCAAAGAGGCCGTGGAAGGATCAGGCATCTTCAAACTGAACGATGGCAGCGGGTACATCATGATGTACGATATGTACACCAGCGGTAAATACCAGTTCACGCATACCAGCGACCTTGAAAATTTCAAGGTGGTGGACCAGAACATCTCCATGGATTTCCACCCCAGACATGGCACGGTGATGCCGATCACGGAAAAGGAGGCCCAGGCCCTCACGGCAAAATGGTACTCCCCGCTGGCATTGCTGAAGTCGGCCAGTTCCCCTTCTATCAAGCCCATCAATACAGTAATTGATACCGCGGCTAAAACCGTTCAGTTTACCGCGATGCCCAATGCCGACAAACGCAACATCTCGCTGAAGTTCGCGCCACTGCCCGGTACTTCCGTTCAGCCCGCCACGCTGAATTTCACCACGGCAAAAACACCGGTCACCGTTACCACCGGCGGTAAAAAAACAACCTACCAGGCTTCACTGAAATTTTCCCATAACCCGGTGCTCCGCGGATTTTATGCCGACCCCGAAGTACTTTATTCAGAAAAAACAGGCCGGTATTATATTTACCCGACCAGTGACGGCTTCGACGGATGGTCCGGCACCTACTTCAAAGTATTTTCTTCCCCCGACCTGGTGAACTGGACAGACAGCGGTAAGATCATCCAGTTGGGAAGCGATGTGCAGTGGGCCAACAGGAACGCATGGGCGCCCTGCATTGTAGAGAAAAAGATCAACGGCGTTTACAAATACTTTTACTATTTCACCGCCGCGCAGAAAATTGGCGTGGCCGTAGCCGACAATCCTACAGGTCCGTTCAAAGACCTTGGTACGCCCCTCATCGCCGGGCATCCGGAAGGCATTAGTGGCGGTCAGGAGATAGACCCCGATGTATTTACAGACCCCGTTTCCGGGAAGAGCTACCTGTACTGGGGCAATGGCTACATGGCCGGCGCGGAACTCAACGATGACATGACCAGCATTAACAAAAGCACCCTTCGCATTATGACGCCTACCAACGATTTCAGGGAAGGCGCCTATGTATTTTACAGGAAGGGTAAGTACTATTTCCTGTGGTCACAAAACGATACCAGGGACGCCGACTACCAGGTGCGCTACGGCACCTCCGATTCCCCGCTGGGGAAAATCAGCTTTTCCAAAGACAACCTGATCCTGATCCAGGACAAAGAGAAGGGCATATTTGGCACGGGACACAATTCGGTGCTGCAAATCCCTGGTAAAGATGAGTGGTACATCGTTTACCACAGGTTCAATTACCCCAACGGCATCCATATGGGTGGCGCGGCAGGTTTTAACCGGGAAGTATGCATCGATAAAATGCTGTTCAATGAAGACGGCAGCATTCAAAAGGTGGTACCTACACATGAAGGTGTGCAGCCTTTGCGTTGAAAGTCCAAAAGATGAGCAGCGCTCCGGAAGATGCAGTGAGTGACACAACGGAAGCTGAAAAGTGTTCATCCGCTGATCTGCCCAGCCTTTGATGAAACAATAGAGCAGCAATAAAAAAGGTACTACCGGCGAATACGGTAGTACCTTTTTTGCTATCGGGAAATCCCGGATAAGGATCACTGTTACAGGCGGATCACTTGTAAAGTACGGGTTTCATTCCCCATCATCACTTTGATGAAATAAATTCCTGCAGCCTGGCCGGGCAGCAACAACCGCTGTTTCTCAAACACCGCGGCCGCCTGAATTTTCCTTACCCCCAGGATTCTTCCCGCTGCATCCGTGAGTACGATATCCAGTCTGCGGCCGGCGGCCCCACTCACCTGCACCCCTACTTCGTTGCCTGGCACAGGGTTTTGCATGAGTTGTACTGAAAGGCCCTTGTCTTCCGGAGCCGTAACGGTTTTGTTTGCAGTGATGATACCGGCAGGCAATGCGGCAGGCTCCGTACCATATACCAGTTGCCCCTTCAGATAGACGGTAAGGTGCACGTTCTCACCGAAAATATCTTCCGGTCGGAAAGAGTGGTCGTTGACCTGGTTGAAAGCGCTCCAGTTGCTTTTGGCCATGCGCTGCTGGATATTTCCCGTTGTACTGGCGGGGTACAAACTATCCGGCGCGGTGAAGGACAACTCCAGGTAAGTATCCGCGCCATTTAATGGTATCGCCGTTTTTACGATTTTCCCCTTCACATACGCATTGCCCATAGCGGCGTGGTCGAGGTAATAATTCACGGTACTGCCGCCATCCGCGGTAAACCAGTAGCGAAGCGTGATATCCTGGTAACTTACCGGCACATTGCCTTCATTATTCAGTTTTACGAAGGTGGCGATCGTATTGGCAGCATTGCCCGCATTGCGGCTGTATGCTTTCAGACTATTCACCAGCGGTATTTCCGATGGCTCTGTTCCGCCCACCAGCACTTCGTTCTGGTACACCGTTATGCGGTTGTTGACCGTGTAGTTGGCCGCGGGCGCGTAGGAATAATCGTTGGTCTTCTCGAAATTGGTCCAGTTGCTTTTGGCGGCCCAGGTTTGAATGGGTCCGGAATTGCCATTGGCCGATAGGAAGCCTGCGGTGCTGTCGAAACGGTATTCGAGGTAACCGTAAGCGCCTTCGCGCGGCGCAGACAGTTTCCGGTAGCTCATTTTCACCTTATTTGTTCCGATCTGCGCATAGTCGGTATAGAGCTGCGTCATCGCGGCGAATTCTTCGGCCGTGAGCCAGTAGCGGATGCTGAGTTCCTTATAAGGTATGGCTTCTCCTGTTTTATTTTCTATTTGCAGGTGGTTGTGGATGGTATTGTCTACCGACTTGTCGTAAGCGGGATCTTTGTGCAATATGGCAAGCCTGTCGGCTACCGGTATTGAAAAATAGCCCCATACCCTGAACTCCAGTATACCGGTAGATTCCAGTTCGTTCTTCATCACCACCCGGAGGCGGCTGGCATTGAGGCCATGTAGTGGCACCGTATTGAACGTATCCTTTACCAGCGGTACATCTGCCACGTGAACCCATGCCGTATCGTTCCAATATTCGAGGTAGGCCGTTGTGGGTGTGCGCACACCGCCGCCGTCGTCGAACCAGTAAATCTCAGCTTTATCCATCACACAATTGGCCGGCCATTCATACGCCACCCATTGCAGCGATGCGGGATTGTACCAGTTACCGTAAGCGCCGTGGGCTTTATCGTTGGAGCGCAGGGGCGTGAACCCATCGTTTACCGCGGCCAGCGATTCCCATGGAGATACATAGGAGGTGGAAGGTATAGCCTGCATGGCGAGGTTCTCCACCACTGTGCTAATTTTTACAACGGCGCTGTAAACACTGGTGCCGGAGCTGAACACCTGGCGCAGCCTGTAATAACTGTTGCCGCTGTTGCTGGCATGTACCACCTGGTAACTCTGCGCGCCATTTTTTGAAACGGTGCCCACTTTCATGAAATGAATGCTGTCGGTGCCATACTCCAGCTCATATTGTGTTACGGAATCATCTGCTATCGTTTCCCATTGCAGTTGGTTCGCGCCATCCGTGCGGGTACCTGCAAAAGACATCAGTTGGTAGCCCGGCGCGGGCAGAACGGAATCAGCGCCCCAAACCCGCCATTCAATGATACCGGTGGACTGCGTATTGCTGCGCATGGACAAACGAATTTTATCGGTGCTGATGTTGCCCGGCAACACCGTATTGAAAACATTGCGTTGCACCGGCACACTGCCGAGCGCAACCCAGGCGCCGTCTTTCCAGTATTCCGCGTAAGCCGTATCGGGGGTGCGCACACCGTTGTTGTCGTCGAACCAGTAAACATCCATTTTATTAATCAGATGGGCTTGCGGCCACTCGTACTGCACCCACTGGAAAGAATTGGGGTTGTTCCAGTTGCCGTAAACGCCATGTCCGCGATCGCCGGAACCCGCGGGTGTATAACCATCTTTGACCGCCGCCAGCGACTCCCAGGGAGACACATACGAAGTGGAAGGTGTGGCGCTCAGGGCAAGATTCTGTACAAATGCCGCGGGAATGCAGGGCGGTACCTCGCTGATGGCCATAGCTTCATTGGAGAACAAAGTATAAGCCGGGTTGATGTCTATATTAGACAGGTCCGTTGCGCCCTTACCATCGCATGCCGTGCGGCCATTGTTAAAATCAGGTGTTTGAAGGTATACGCCGGTAGTATTGCAATTTCCTATTTCCGCATCGCCTCCCACCACTACGCCATTACCCAGGGTAGCGCCCCACAACAGGGCATTCTGCTTTACGACCACTCTACCGGACGCATTGCAATAGTTGAGGACAGCGTTATCAGTTACCTGCACGTTACCGCTGAAACTACCACTGAAGATTCGGCCATTACCGCTTACCACCACATTATCGGTCAACACCGCGTTTTCCACCCAGGCTGTTCCTTCCACGCGTACATTGCCCGTAAGGCGCGATGTGCCCCGTACCAGGGCTTGTGGTCCTACGAATACGGAGGCGTCTACCGTTGCGCTGTTGCTCACCCATCCTCCGCCATTGGCATGGATATGCCCCGCAGACCTGAATTCATCCCGGTATCCGGACTGGTGGCCCTCCGGCACTGCATTGGCTACACTTATTTCGTAAGGGAACCTTTTTATTTTTGGAAAACCGGCTTCCCACACGTAGGTAGTATGCGAAGATGGCGCTCCCGCCACCACAAGGTAAAGCGCTGTTTCATCTTCCTGCATGGCGAAACTTACTTCGGCCTCCGGCGCGGAATAAGAAGCGCTGTACCGGGCGGTTTTGCCATCGGCTTTTACGGCCACGAAACCATACCGCCAGCCCGCGCCGGCAGCTTCCGCGTGTCCTTTGAACTTCAGTTTCACCATCCTGTTCGCGCAAGTAGGATGTAAGGGGATGATGTTGTAACCGTAATCCTGCGGCGCCTCATAATCCTGCACCACATAGCGTGGCGTTGAGTCGTTCACGCGCTTCAGTACAGTGTATTGCCGCCAGAGGTTATGTGGTTCCGCATCCTGGAGGCGGCGGCGTTCCGCACGGATGATGTCGCCGGTGCCCAGCACCTTATAATCGGCGATCACATCCCTTTTGGCGTATTGCCATATAAAATCATTCAACTGAGTTTGGGTCCATCCTTTCAGTCTGCGGTACGTCATCAGCGGATGTTCGTCGGCTGCCGATTCATACCAGAGCCGGTTCACCATTCCAAGGCTGTCCAGTTCCTGTATCGTCAGCAGCAGGTTAAACGCACAATAATGGTGTCGGGTAGAAGAGAACTGGAAGCTGCGCGTGGCCATCCAGCGTGACGCATCTTCTTTGGCGAACTGGGGGTACATCTGCAGGCGCATGAAGTTGGCGTGCGTTTCCCAGATAGCGCCCGTAGACGGGTTCCTGAAACCGCCGACCCGGTTGCGGTCGATATTGTTCTGGCCCTGCAGGGAATGCGTCAGTTCATGGCTCAGCACAGCGCCGTCGCGCGTAGCGTTGGGATGCACCCACATGGCGCCGATCACATCATCGTAGCTGCTGCCGAAAGCCCATCCGGTAGGACCGCCCGGCGGCCAGGTATCGTTCATGACGATAATAATTTTGTACTTGCCGAGATTGGTGGAAGTATCGTCGTTGCAGAATTTGATTTCGTGCACGAATTTCTCATACACTTTCTCCAGCGTATCCAGTACTTGCGCGGGCGTAAAACGGAGGTTAGGGTCGGCATAAGTTTCGGGGTGCTCCCCCACTACCGGTCCCCAGAAACATACAAAGTTCTCCGATTGCGCCGAACGGCTGTACGACCAGGTACTGAGCGCGGGATCGGTAGTAAATACATGGGGAATATAAATTTGCTTTTGGGCGCTTACAATAAGTGTAAGGCATAATAGGATAAGTGTGCAGTAATAGCGCATCAGATTGCGTTTGGTTTTGATTAAATCTATCTGTATTAAGATTTAATGAAGATAGAGTGATGCGTATGCCTTACTGTTACAAATATTAACTTAAAGTAATAAGAAGTTGACCGGTTTATTTGGTGCATTTATTTGACAGACCAACCGCTCCTCCATTTTCCAAGATAACTTTCCACCATTTTTTTTACCTTACTCCGCAAAACACATCAGATGCCCTTACTGGAAGTTCGCAACCTCAAAAAACACTATGCCACACAGAAAGCCGTGGATGATATCAGCTTTTCGCTGGAACCCGGCTCCATCTTCGGACTACTCGGCCCGAATGGCGCGGGAAAAACGACCTTACTCCGGATGATCACCGGTATCTTCTACCAGGATTCCGGAGAAATTTTGTTGAACGGTCAGCCCTTCAACGCCGAAAAAGATGTGCTGAACATCGGCTACATGCCTGAAGAACGCGGCCTGTATAAAAAAATGAAGATCGGCGAACAGGCGCTTTACCTGGCACAGCTGAAAGGCCTCGACAAACAAACCGCGCTGGAAAGAGCCAAACACTGGTTCACCCGCCTCGAAATGGAAAGCTGGTGGAACAAGAAAGTAGAGGACCTCTCTAAGGGAATGGGACAGAAACTCCAGTTCGTGACCACCGTAATGCACGAGCCCAAACTCATCATCCTCGATGAACCCTTCAGCGGACTTGACCCCGTGAACGCGAACCTCATCAAAGATGAAATATACCAGCTCGCGCAACGCGGTGCCACCATTATATTCAGCACCCACCGTATGGAACAGGTGGAAGAAATCTGCGACCATATTATCCTGGTGAACAAAGGACAGAAAATACTGGATGGCACGGTAGACAACGTGAAGCAGTCGTTTAAAGAAAATATTTTCCGGATCGAGTTCCAGGAAAAACTATTGCCCGAACTCCTCGCCATTCACCTGTTTGAGGCGATCAAAACGGAGGAAAAAGCGCTGGTGCTGAAAAAGAAAGAAGAATTTTCCACCAACGATATCCTGCAGTACTTCATCAACAAAGGCGCGGGCATCCAATCTTTTGTGGAGATACTGCCTTCGCTGAACGATATCTTTATCCGGCTCGTGGAAGGCACCAACGCCACCGCACGCCAGTTTCAACCAGCCCTTTCCTAATTCCCAATCAAATTTCACATGAACAAGACACTCATCATCATAAAACGTGAATTCTTTTCACGCACACGGAAAAAAACTTTTCTCCTTACCACGATCCTGCTGCCGTTGCTGCTCTTCGGCTTCTACGCGGCCATGATTTATTTCAGTGTAAAAGGAGAAAGCAGCAAGAAGATCGCGATCCTCGATGAACCGAATCTTTTTGAAGGCAAGATTGAAGGTTCTTCCAATGTCACATTTACATTTGTTTCCGGGAAAAATCCCGACGCTTATAAAACCGACTTCTCCAAAGAAGGGTATGACGCTTACCTCCATATTCCCGCTAACCTTGACCTGAAGAATCCGTCCAACATTGTAGTATACGGTAAGGACCAGGTAGGCATCGCCACGCAGGAACGCATGGAGAGCCGCGTCAACAAGGCGATTGAAAGAAAGCAGATGCAGGCCGTGCTGGGAACAGGCATTTCAGTAGATGAACTCAACAAAATAAAATCGGATGTAGATATCCGATCCGTGAGCCTGAAAGATGGCCAGGAGAAAGAAGGCAACGCGAAAGCCGCTTCGGCGGCGGCCTTCATCATGGGACTACTGGTGTATTTCGTGCTGATGATCTACGGCAGCATGGTGATGCGTGGCGTAATGGAAGAAAAAACCAACCGTATCGCCGAGGTAATGGTGAGCAGCGTGAAGCCCTTCCAACTGATGATGGGCAAGATCATCGGCATCGGGGCGGTTGGACTGGTACAGTTCCTGATCTGGCTCGTGCTGCTGGGCGTACTGCAACTGTTGTTGCCCGTTATATTCCCCGGCGCGTTGGAACAAATGGCCAGCAACGCCCCCGCAGGAATGGCCGCCGGAAAAGCGTCCGGTTTCTCCCTCACCAATATCGGCGGACTGAATATCCTGGCAATGGCCGGGTACTTCATTGTTTATTTCCTTGGTGGTTATTTCCTTTACTCCTCTCTGTTCGCGGCCGTGGGCAGCTCGGTGAATGAAGACCCGCAAGACGCACAACAACTGATGCTCCCCATTATGATGCCGATCATCTTCTCGTTCGTGATCCTCACCAAGGTGATCCAGGATCCGCACAGTGGTCTGGCGCTCTTCGGCAGTATGTTTCCCCTCACCTCTCCCATCGTGATGATGGGCAGGCTCCCCTTCGATGTACCCATGTGGCAGATACTGCTTTCCCTCGCATTACTCGTGGGCGGCTTCCTTGGCACCACCTGGCTGGCCGGTAAAATATACAGGACAGGCATCCTGATGTACGGTAAAAAAGTGACCTGGAAAGAGATGATGAAGTGGGTATTCAGGTAGCCCCGGCGGTTTTTTGTACCTTTGCCCCGTGAAAGGTGCACGCCATACATATCTTCTGAAAGCAATATTGCTTTTTATAACGCTCTTCCTGCCCGCGTTGAAAGGGAATCTTTCCCTTGCGGAGCAGGAAGGGCTTTTTGCTGCCCCTTCCTCTCCCACCTGGAAGAAATTTCATCTCAAAGCGGCCCCTCCCCAACAACTCAATGGCGAAGACGGTCAGCCTCAAAAGCCTTTGCTGGCACGACGGCAGGGGCAATGCACACACGATTTTATTCCGGGAACAGGGTTTCGTTTCGCTTATCCTGACGTGGCTATTGCTGTAAGCAGTGGCGGGTTCGTGGAGCATCTTTTTTTTCAGCAGAAAAGGTTGTTGTTTCCGGTGCATTGGTTTTGGTGAGGGGGTGTTTCATTTTTCATTTTATCTTTTCACGCAATTGCTTTGTGCTGTGCACATCGCAACGCAAAGGAGCAAGGACGCAAGGCCTTGATTACATGCAAACATCTTATGCTTTGTAGTCAGGCGATTATTTTCCGCGGAAGCCTGAAGTATAGAAGGGTATCTTTTTCACCTTTCATGATGCTACTTTCCTGCAAGAACATTCTGCCTTACTGAATTATCTCTTAAGAAATTCGCATATCAACAGCCCCTTGCGTCCTTGCTCCTTTGCGTCTTCGCGTGAACCATTCCTTCACCGGCACAAAAAACACCAATGGTTCATTTACCCGATCTCATCCGCGACCTCGCGGTTATCCTCATCACAGCGGGCGCCACCACCATGCTGTTCAAAAAACTGAAACAGCCCGTGGTACTTGGCTACATCATCGCGGGCTTCATGGTAGGCCCGCACTTCAGTTTCTTTCCCACCATCATCGATAACGAGAGCGTTACGGTATGGGCGGAACTCGGCGTGATCTTCTTATTGTTCAGCCTGGGCCTGGAATTCAGTTTTAAAAAACTCGTTAAAGTGGGCGGCTCCGCTTCCATCACCGCGATCGTGGAGGTGATCACTATGCTGGGACTCGGCTTCCTCACCGGGCAATTACTGGGCTGGAACACGATCGACAGTATCTTCCTGGGCGGTATCCTTTCCATCTCCTCCACCACCATCATCATACGCGCGTTCGAAGAACTTCAGATCAAAACACAAAAATTCGCCGGGCTGGTTTTCGGGGTGCTCATTGTGGAAGACCTCGTGGCGATACTGCTCCTCGTTTTGTTGAGCACCATCGCCGTGAGCCAGCAGTTTTCAGGAGGAGAACTGTTGTTCTCGCTGGCCAAACTGCTTTTCTCCCTAGCATTGTGGTTCATTGCAGGAATATTCCTTTTACCCACTTTCTTCAAAAGAATCAAAAAACTCCTGAGCGATGAAACCCTGCTCATAGTTTCCTGTGCGCTCTGTCTCATGATGGTGCTGCTCACCACACAAGCCGGGTTCTCCCCTGCGCTCGGGGCGTTCATCATGGGTTCCTTGCTCGCGGAAACCAACAAAGCGGAGCGGATAGAACACCTGATCCTTCCGGTGAAAGACTTCTTCGCCGCCGTGTTCTTCGTTTCCGTAGGCATGTTGCTCGACCCGCAGATACTGGTGGAATACGCATGGCCCGTGCTCCTCATTACCATCGTGACCGTAATCGGTAAATTCCTCAGTTCCGGACTCGGCGCCCTGGTTTCCGGTCAACCGCTGAAAACATCAGTTCAAACAGGACTCAGTCTTTCCCAGATCGGTGAATTTTCTTTCATCATCGCCACGCTCGGCCTCACCCTTAAAGTGACCAGCGAATTCCTCTACCCCATCGCCGTTACCGTTTCGGCCATCACCACATTTACCACGCCGTACCTCATCAAACTCAGTCCGGCCGTACACCGGAAGATAGAGGCCCTGCTACCGGAAAAATGGCAGAACGCCCTGGCACGTTACAGCAACAGCACCCAGACCATGACCTCGGAAAGCGACTGGAAGATCGTGCTGCGCTCCGTATTGCTCACCGGCATCACGAACAGCATCATCTGCATCGCCATCCTGCTGGTTTCCACACAATACCTTTTGCCCTGGCTCTACCATACCTGGACACCGGGCTGGCCGGCCAAAGTGGTGGGCGCACTGGTGACCATAGGCGCCATGTCGCCTTTTATATGGGCCATCGCCGTCAAAAGGATCAGGACATCGGCTTACTCCGAACTGTGGCTCAACAAAAGGTACAACCGCGGGCCACTGGTGATGATGGAAATTATACGGGTGAGCGTAGCCGTTGCATTGGCCGGGATCACGCTGCAGCAGATATTCATGACCTATTACACCTGGCTCTTCATTGTTCCCGCCACCATTGTGGTGTTCATGATCTTCTCCCAGAAATTGCAGCAATTCTACCAGCGCATCGAAACCAGGTTCCTCACCAACCTGCACGCAAAGGAAAGCGCGGAGAAAGAACGGGAACAACTGCTACCCTGGGACCTTCACCTCACCAGTTTCACCATTGAACCCGAATTTTCCCAGGTAGGCATCCCGTTGGTGGAACTCAGGCTGCGGGAGCAATTCGGGATCAATATCGTGTCCATCGAAAGAGGGAACAAAAAGATACACGCCCCCGCCAAAAACGTGGTATTGTACCCTCAGGATAAGTTGGGCGTGATTGGAACGGATGAACAACTGGAACGATTCCGGGAATACCTGCACCTGCATTCCGGCACGTTATCCGAAAACCACAGCGAACCTGTAAAGCTGGAACAGTTTGTGGTACCGGCCGGATCGCCATTGGTAAACAAAAGTATACGCAGTACGGGCCTGCGCGAAAAAACCAGCGGACTCGTAGTAGGCATCGAACGCAAAGGGGAAGCCATGCTGAACCCCTCCTCCGAAACCATTATCCAGGCCGGCGACCTGGTTTGGGTGGTAGGCAAAAGAACCCTCATCAGGGGCTTCCTCGAAAAATGATCTTTTTGGATGAACGGTGTAACATTTACCCCGTTCATCCGTACATTTATACGAACTTTATCGTAAATCAAAAAAGCATCAGCCATGAACACAACATTTTTATTGAACCTCCGCCGCACAGGAATGGTATTGGGCGCAGCATTTCTATTGACTGCGGGCGCTCAGGCCCAAACCAAAGACCAGAAGGTGGAAGAAAAAGCCAAGGCGGAAGCCGCTAAGGAAAAAGCGTTGAAGGAAGCGGAAAACGCACTGAAACTCGCCGAAGCCGAACTGAAAAAAGTGGATTGGAGCCAGATCGAAAAAGACATCAAACAGGCACTGGCTTCCATCGACTGGAAATCTGTTCAGAACGATGTGCAGCTCGCCCTGAAAGAAGCAAGCGATGAACTGCAGAAAGTGGATTGGAAAGAAGTGGAGAAAGAGATAAAGAACGGGCTGAAAGAAGCGAACAGCGCGGAAACCAAAGCCGAGATCAAAAAAGCCATGAAAGAAGTGGAGAAGGCGATGAAGGAAGCACAAAAAGAAATGAAAGCCGCGCAGAAGGAAATGGAAAAGGCACAAAAGGAACAGCAAAAAGCGATGAAAGAAATGGAAATATAGGATCGCAATCGACTTGTCGTGTAGATGTAGCAACACCGGTTATTGGTCAGCCATGACGATAGCCGGTGTATTTTTTTGCAGCGCTATGACTGTCATAAAAAAAACCGTCTCTTTGGGAGACGGCTTTTTGCATAAATCTATATGGTTTAGTCAATTCTTGTGGCGTCGGTAAGTTTTACTTCCACCACATAAGTACCTTCCATTTTAATCTGGAACGCCACCACCGGATTGGCGTTATTGTCTGGCAATCCATCGATATTGATGAACTGCCTGGGAATCCTGTAGTACAGCAGGTAACCCCAATCGGTTCCTCCGGCAATATATTTCTGCAGGGGGAATGGCGCCACTTCAAAATCGCAGATCACCGCGGTATCGGAGTATATTACCGGATTAAATTTAGCGTGGGTTTCAAAGAATGGACGGTCGCCACGTTTGATGATCTGGCCTTTTGATGGGTCAAAAGCGCGGCCGTTTTTATCCACATATTTCAGGATTACCCTTGCACCTTCGTTTGAAATCTTCTTCGCGGTAACCACCGGCGCTTTGATTCCTGTAAATACTTCGCTGGTATTAGAGCCGGTGGCAGCGGTATATGTGAGTTCGAACACATCGGATGTGGAAGGTTCCACCACATGAATGTCGGCGAAATCGGGGTAAGACTTTGAACCCCATACGTTTCTTGCTTCAAGATCAAAGGTATATTCTCCAAGTGGAAGGTTTGCTGAAGCACGATTGAACACCAATTGTCCACTGACTTCATTGAACACCATCGGAGTAATTTTCTTCAGTTCTCTTTTTTTGTTCAGAAGTTCAACAGTGGTATCCTGTTCGGCGATGAATACCTCACCTTCTTTAAAAACCAATACTTCGTATTCGGTAAAAAACGCTGCCGGGGCAGGTTCACCGGTTTGTTTATTGCGCAGGTTCTGCAATTCAAAATGAATGGGCGGAGTGGAACCATCTGAATTGATCGCGTCAGACATGGTAAGCGCCATTCCCCTTTTCGCATAAAGCACCCTGTCTTTGTAGCGGATCGTGTCGCTAAGGAATCCTTCTCTTATTTTCTTACAACCGATAACAATTGCGGCTGCAGCGATGATACCCAGTAATATTTTATTTCTCATACTTTAAGATTAAATAGATGAACAGATCAGGGTAGTGGTTCTGTATTGAAGAACAAACGATGGTAGTTGTTCAGCACATGGATCACCCCGGTTGTTGTGATGATACCTGATGTTTGACAGTCTTCCGTTCGGTCGCGCAGCGTTGGAGGTATTTGCGTGCCAACCGGTTCATCCGCGTCCAGTGTTCCTATCACCATCGTGTAGTTCAGGTAATCTACATAATCTACATAAGCGTTATAATCCAATGTGCGCCTGAGTTTAAGGTAGAGTTTCTTATCGCCCGCCATTGGACCGAACAAGCTTTGATAGTAAGCGCCCTTCGTATTCAATTTATCACGGGTGAGTAATCCGTCAAACATGTACATTTTCAATGAATCGCCTAAAACCTCCTTGTCCAGGGAATCCATACTGAAAGAGATGTTCTCGTTTCCAACCGCGATAATCTTCTGCTGTTTTTTCGCCAGCATATAGTCATTCACGCCCCAGTTCGTCACCGCGAAGAAGGTGATATTACTGTTCACCAGGTCTTTGAGTCCTGCGAGATCGATCGCCTTTACAAGTGAATCAAAGATAGGCTTGGAGCTCAGGTACTCATAGGTGGTCATGTTTACCTTTTCATTGTGCACGCCCCCATCATTTTTGTAACTATTCTTCTTACAGGAGAAGAGACTGCAAAGAAGGAAAGCGAACACGAGAAAATATGCAGATCGGGTTTGTTTCATAATACATTAGTTTGGGTTACATTTTATATTTTACCTCTCCAGTACTGTGTTTGCACCAGGAACCTGTTATTGCTGAATAACTGCGGGCTCACCGGCCAGTAAAACCCTTCCTGCCTGAAGCGATCGGCATTCAGATATGGCACGAGGTCGAGGGCTTTCCTGGTTCTCACGAGGTCGTAGTATAAATGTCCTTCCACGAAAAGCTCTTTTGCTCTTTCAATAATATATTCCGACATAACGGTGGCCTTCGTAGCGTTATCCGGAACAAATCCGAGGGCCGACCCTCCGTTTCTTCTTCTGAAACCATTGATAATTTCAATGGCTGTGGGCACCTGATTCCTGTACAACGCGATTTCAGCTTTCAACAACAACATATCAGACAAGCGGAAAATATTCATATTGTTACTGAAGTACCCGTCTCTTTGTTGTCCCGGGTTCCTGTAAATAACATTGCTGTACTTGATAGAGGTAGGATAATTTGTATTGGTGAACTGGAAGTTTCTCCTGAACCTGAGGTCCGTGGTATCCAACACTTTTGAGGCCACACCTTTCCATACCCACGCGTTGTTTTCCCATACCCACTGCCAAACTGTTTTGATCTCATAAAAATGACTGGTGAGGTAGGAAGGTTTCACATAGTAATACGGCGTGGAGGTGAAATACGGAACATTGGTATTATTGAGGAACCAACGCCCTATATGATCGCTGGAGCCTTCCTGAGTATCCTCACTTTTGTTTATTTCAAAAATGCTTTCTGTAGACCTGCCGATAAACGTCTGGTAATACCTGTTGGTATCGGTCAGCGCATATCCTCCGTTTGCTTCTATCTGGGCAATGGCATCCGCGGCTTTGTCCACATCGGCCATAATGGGTGCGTCATTCTGAACATTTGTAACGGTAGCTCTCCAGAGATACAGGTGCGCGAGCAGTGCGTAAACGGAGCCTTTGTTTGCTGTCACGGCCCTGTCTGAGGGGCTTGAATAACTCCAACCCAGTAATGCCAGCGCGGCTTCACAATCTTTTTCAATTTGCGCCATTACCTCCAGTTTGGGAGTCCTTCCCAACTGTGGCGCAGTAATAGGATCTTCGTAAGCTTCTGTAACCAGCGGAACATCGCCCCATATCCTTACCATCATAAAATAAGTGAGTGCCCGGATAAACAGGGCCTGCCCCAGTACATTGTTCCTGTAAGTGATGGGGTCCTGGTGGTAGTTCAGCAATTCATCGGGCACTTCCGACATCTTTTTATAAACGATGTTGGCCATCGCTACGGTTCTGAGATAGCCGCTCCAATCGCCAAGAGCCAGCACAGTGTAATTACTTTCGAATCTTCCAGAATGCACCTCTGCGTTTCCCTGCCCGTCGTTGTACCTCATGGCATATTCAATATCAGCCGCGGCATCTCCATACATATAATACCTGTTCCAAGTATTGTATATGCCTGTAGACAGTGCGTCTCTCAGCAAAGCATAATTGCCTGCCACCGCGTTGGCCCCGGCTCTGGGGTCGGACCAGAACGCATCGCCATATGTTGAGTTCTTTGGCTCCTGTTCGAGTAATTTCTTACAGGAAAAAAGCGTTCCCAGACTGCAAAGGAGCAGTATATTGAAGAATAGTTTCCTTTTCATTTTTTCCATTTTTGAATTAAAACTGAACCTGTACGCCTATCGTGTATTTTTTCGGAATCGGATATCCTCCACCGGAGTACTGCCCGTAAAAATCAACCGCTTCAGCATCAGGTAATCTTTCTGAACGCTGGAACATCAGTACATTGTCCATTACGCCGTAGAAATACAACTGGCGGAGCTTTAACTTCTTGAGCAGCGATTCTCCGATATTATACCCTACGTTGATGCTCTTAATGCGCACGAAATCACCTTTGTCTACGAAGAAACTCTGGCCCCTTACATAATAGTAGCGGTAAGTGTTGATCGGAAACATCGGGTAATCGGCCTGATCACCGGGTTTTCTCCACATGTTCAGTTTTGAGAAATCGGGCAGGGAAAGATCCGCGAAGCGGCCAAGATCACTATTGGAAGAGAAACTGTCATAGATATCAGATTCAAAAAGATTCAGGACATCCCGGTCAAACACGAATGTGGTGAATACCCCCAGTGTAAAATTCTTAAACGTGAAATTATTCAACCATCCGCCGGTGAATTTGGGATTTGGATCACCATAAGGGATTTTATCCGGATTCATGTTGTCGTTGAAAGGGTTTATCCTGTAATCATTGTCCAGATCATAAAACCACATATCGCCTGGTTGATAAGGAGAGGTAGACCCTGAACTCACGGAACCCACGCCATAGCGATCCCCGGTATAGGGGTTAACGGGAATATCTGTAAGGTCGGAGAAAATACCTCTTGTATGATAGAGATAAAATGTATTGATGGCCTTTCCTACTGACAGGATATGTGTTTTATCGAAAGAGCCGTTGGAGAAAATAATATCTCTTCCATCATTGGGAAGTGACATCACCTGGTTACGGTTGTATGAGATGTTCAGGCGACTCATCCAGCTCAGGGCTCCCTGCCTGGGCAGTGGGTTGGCCTGCAGCACCAGTTCAGCGCCATAGTTACGGATACCTACAGAGTTGGTTTTGGCATAGTCGTACCCGGTTGTTACAGGAAGGATAACATCCATCAATGTTTGTTTCCTTTCCCTGTTATAGATATCAAACATCGCCTGGTATTTCCCGTTGTACCATTCAGTTTCTATACCAATGTTCCATTCACTGGATTTCTCCCAGCTGATGCCTGGTTGGGCCACGCCATTCACAAAATTAGGCGTGATGGCGGCCACGCCATTATAAGAGGTGGCGCCTGAACTACCAAAGTATCCGCCGGCATTAACCCTGTAAAGATCATAAGCGAGGTAGTTGTTCCCGGGAAGGTTACCGGAAGAACCATAGGTGGCCCTCAATTTCAGGAGAGAGAGATTACGAAACTTGTCGCGCATGAAATCTTCCTCTGAAATGAGCCATGCTGCCGAAGCCGCGGGGAAAAAGCCCCATTTATTGTTTTCACCGAAGCGGGAGGATGCGTCACCACGAATTACCCCTGAGAGAATATACCTGTCTTTAAAATCGTAAGCAACCCTGGTGTATGCTGATAACAAGCCATGGGCATTGTAGCTGGAAGAGGCACTGAGGTTTCTTTGCTGGAAGCCAGCCACCACCTGGATCTGATCGGCTACACCGTTACTTCCGGAGGCAAAAACATCCTTATATTGGTTGAACTCGGCATCCGTGCCAAAAATCAGATTGAGGTTATGCTTTCCGAAGTGGTTTATATAAGTAAAGTAGTTGGAAGTACGCACATTCAAACCCACACTGCTGTAAGCGGAAGAGTAGTTACCCTGACCTCCGTTGAGCTCATTCGTCCTGTTGTAATCCCTTCTCGCGTCATTCATCATGTAAGATGATTGGGACGTAAAGTTGAACTTGCGGGAAAACTCATAACCAAGGTTCATATTCAGGGAGAACATACCGTTCAGGTTCTCATCGAGATTCTCATTGTAGGCGCCCAACATACCGGCTTTCTTCGCCTCGGTCAGGTTGAAAAGAGAGCTTGGCATAGTGGTGGATGAAAGTCCTACGGATCCGGAACCTCTTGCTCTTTGCGTTCTGCTATAGGAAATTATCGGGTTAATGGTAAGTTTCTGCCGCATGGCCCTGGACATAAGATTCAGGCGCATGGTATAACGGGTAAAGCCCGTTGCTTTCAAAATACCTTCTTCGTCATAATATGTAGTGCTGAAGCGATAAGTCATTCCTCCCTGCCCACCGCCACTCAATCCAAGATCAGCGCTGTTTACTCTGCCCACCTGGTAAAACATATCCTGCCAATCTGTATTGGCATTATAAGCCGGGTTAAGGCTGTCACTCAGCAGGTACGGCAAATTTCTCATGTAATTCGCGTCAATACGACTTTGCGCCAGCAGGTCGCCCAGCAGATCAAGCTTTTGTCTTCTTTCCGTAACCCCTATCGAAGCATTCCTTAATTCAGGCCGCTGCGTAAACCCTGTAAAGATCGAGAGATTTACACGCGGCTCGGTGTTTACCCCTTTTTTAGTAGTAATCATGATCACCCCGTTCGCGGCCCTGGAACCATAGATGGCAGCGGCGGAAGCATCGCGCAGTACGTCGATGCTTTCAATGTCCTGCGGACTGATGCCTGCGATAAAGTTGGTACCCGTTCCCATACCAGGGTTGTAGTTCTCCTGTGCGGGCTGAGGCACACCATCCACCACATACAATGGCTGGTTGATTACTGCATACTGATCATAATCGCGGCTGATGGAGTTGTTACCCCTTACCTGAACCGAAGGCGTTGCCCCAGGTTCTCCCGTAAAGTTCTGGACGTTCACCCCTGCCAGGCGGCCCTGTAGCAACTGATCGAAACTGGCGGCCGGAAGGTTGGCGAGTTCCTTGCCCGAGATACTGGATACGGCGGCGGTGTTCTTCTTCCTGGAAATTTTCTGGTAGCCTACCACCATCACCTCATCCATTCGGCTGTCCGTAGGTTTCAGCACCACATCAATATCGCTCCTGTTGTTTACAGCGATGACCTGTGTGGTGAAACCTACCATGGAAATTTCAAGGGTGGCATTGCCTGCGGCCTTTACCGAAAAGACGCCTTTGTCGTTCGTTTGCGCAGCGGCGCCGGTGCCACGTACAAGAACAGATACAGCCTGCATAGGGCTGCCCATATCGTCCTTTACGGTACCGGTAACCTGTTGAGCCCGTAGGGTGTTACCCACGAGGCAACAAATGAGAAATAGCATGAGAATCCTCATAAGCCAAGTTTGATTAGCGTGTTAGTTAATTGGTTTAAAAAAATATGAGCGCGGATATTAAATGCAGATAGCAACAATCGAAACGGGTACGCAACTCGCGCACCCTAAACCTTTTTACAGATTTTCATTCCCCGGTAAAAACCGACTTCTCCAATGACCGAGACAAATTTATATTAGGTGTTCATAGAACACTTGCAAAAAATTACCCCATCAAAGCCGAAAATTGATAAGTTTATCATGCCCATCTTTTTTGGGTCTCATCATTTCTTGTTCGTTCAGCAAGGAATGTTTAACTTATGTGGGATTTTATTTCCTGTTCCTGTTGGTAAATGGTTGAATGCTTTGATTAATAGTGAAACACCGCTGCAACGCGGTCATCATTTATTCATCACTAACAACCTATCAGCATGAAAATCGTCAACAACCTGCTTTTCGGCAACGATGGCAAACAGGTTACTTACCACCCCACACCCAACAAAGGCGGTAAATACACACCCATTTTCCTCGTAATTCATTACACGGCGGTTACCAGGGCCGCGGGTTCCGTATCCTGGTTTCTTAATAAAACGGCCAGCGCCTCCGCCCACCTCATCATCGACCGCGACGGCTCCATCATTCAGTTCGCGCCATTTGATGTAGTCACCTGGCACGCAGGTGAAAGCAGGTGGAACGGTTACAACGGGCTGAACCGCTATTCGATTGGCATTGAACTGGTGAACGGCGGAAGACTGAGCCGTTCGGGAAACGCCTGGATATGCCCGGTAGACAAACGTACCGTGCCCGAAAGCGATGTTTATATGGGCATCCACAAAAACGAACAACGGGAACAGGCCTGGCACGAATACACCGAGGAACAGCTCCAGGTGACCGCTGAGATCGGCGCGCTGCTCGTGAAAACTTACGGCCTTGAGGATGTGGTGGGACACGATGATATTTCGCCCATCCGCAAAAGTGATCCGGGACCGGCTTTCCCGATGAACAGCTTCCGCTCCAAGATCATGGGCCGGAAAGACGACGCGCTGGACACTTATAAAACCAGTACGGCGGTCAATATCCGGAAAGGCCCGGGCACACAGTATGAACCCATCACCAACCCATTGCCCGCAGACACTAAGGTGGAAGTCTTAAAAAGAGAAGGCAACTGGAGCTTTGTAGACGTGATCGGGAAAGTGCACAACATCAATGACCTGGAAGGATGGGTGAGCACAAAATACCTGGTTAAATAATTATTGGTCGCAGAGCGCAAGTTTCGCGTCCTGGTATTCGTTCCACAATTCAGTAACGATGGCAGCGGCCGGCTGAATGGTATCCACGAGGGCGCTTACCTGGCCTATTTCCAGTTCGCCTTCCTGCATATCACCTTCAAACATGCCTTTTTTGGCGCGCGCCCTTCCAAGTATTGTTTTCAATATTTCGGGAGACGCGCCTTTTTGTTCAGCCGCCTGTACCTGGAGGAAGAAATCATTCTTCAGTAACCGAACGGGCACCAGTTGTTTCATGGAAAGCATGGTGTCTCCTTCCTTGCTTTGGAGCACCGCATGCTTAAACGCGGGATGCGAAGAAGCTTCTTCACTGGCCACGAACCGTGTGCCCACTTGCACGCCCGAAGCGCCTAACGCCAATGCCGCAAGCATTTGTCTTCCTGTAGCAATGCCGCCCGCCGCAATCACCGGGATGGAAACGGCCTTTACCACGGCTGGAATCAGCACCATCGTAGTGGTCTCTTCTCTTCCATTATGGCCGCCCGCTTCAAAACCTTCTGCCACCACGGCATCGCAACCCGCATCTTCCGCTTTCTTCGCGAATTTGCTGCTGCTGACTACATGCACCACTTTAATGCCGGCCGCTTTTAAAACCGGCGTCCAGGTAGCGGGATTTCCGGCTGAAGTAAATACGATGGGAACTTTTTCTTCTTTAATAATTTCGATCAGCGCCTCAATGCCCGGATACAACAATGGGATGTTCACACCGAAAGGCTTATCTGTGGCCGCTTTGCATTTACGAATATGTTCGCGCAGCACATCCGGGTACATACTGCCCGCACCCAGCAATCCCAGGCCACCGGCATTACTAACAGCACTGGCTAAACGCCAACCTGATGCCCATACCATACCCGCCTGGATGATGGGATATTTTATTTGAAAGAGGTTGGAAAGCATGGTAATTCAAAATTCAACATCCAAAATTCAGCATTACTACTGTTTCCCCAGGTCAATCTCCGTATTGTCCCCGATGTTCAGGCTACGGCTTTCTCCTTTCACTTCAGTATCACTTCCGATCAGGGATTGAATCAATACGATATCATAGAGGTCGGCGTAAGAGCCGATGATGGAATCTTTGATGATGGAGGAATCGATGGTGGCATGTTCCCCAACGGCAACATTGGGGCCGATGATGGAATTTTTTATGGTACAACCCGGCGCGATACTTACCGGTGGTACGATGATGGAGTTCTCGAAATTAGAACCTTCGGGAATGCTGCCGCCAAGTTTCTTCAGCAAGGTGGCATTGGAAGCGAGGAGCGAATCTTTTCTTCCGCAATCGAACCAGTTCTGCACTTTAAATGTACGCAGCCTGGCGCCGTGTTTGATCATACATTCGATGGCATCGGTAAGGTTGAATTCCCCGTGCGCCTTAATGCCGTTCTGAATGTTGTTCTCCAGGCAATTGAAGAGGAATTTCGTTTCCCTGATTTTATAGATGCCCACCAAAGCCAGGTTCGATTTCGGAATATGTGGTTTCTCCACCACCCGGGTAATCAGGCCTTCCTCATCCATTTCCGCCACACCGAAATTGCGGGGATCATCCACTTTTTTTACACCTAGCAGCGAACTGTCTTGGGCCACAACGGCTTTCACATCGTATTCGCAGATGGAGTCGCCGAGTACGATGAACATTTCGTCTTCCCCTACGATTTCTTTGGTAAGATATATAGCGTGTCCCAGGCCCTGTCTTTCAGACTGCACAACGAAGTGGGCGTTCAACGAAGGGTAATTTTCTTTCACATAATCCTGGATCTTATCCCCGAGGTAACCTACGATGAACACAAAATCGCGTATTCCGGCCTCCACAAGCTGGTCGATGATGATGCTCAGGATGGACCTGCCAGCAAGAGGGATCAGCGCTTTGGGCTGTGTATATGTATGGGGGCGGAGTTTGGTGCCTGCCCCTGCTACCGGTATAATCGCCTTCATCAAATGTATTTGAGTTCCTTACGGCGGGCAAATTACAATATTTAACCAAACAATATATCTTTGCGCCATGCAAAGAGATACCCTCGTATTCGACCTCATAGGAAAAGAGCTCGAACGTCAACGTCACGGCATTGAACTGATTGCCTCCGAGAATTTCACCAGCCTCCAGGTAATGCAGGCCATGGGAAGCGTATTAACCAATAAATATGCGGAAGGTTACCCCGGACGCCGTTATTATGGCGGATGCGAAGTGGTGGACCAAACGGAACAACTCGCCATCGACCGCCTGAAAGAAATTTTCAATTGCGAATACGCCAACGTGCAGCCCCATAGCGGCGCACAAGCCAATGCCGCCGTTATGCTGGCCATCCTGCAACCCGGTGATAAAATCCTGGGACTGGACCTCAGCATGGGTGGACACCTTACGCACGGGTCGCCCGTGAACTTCTCCGGGAAGCTCTATCAGCCTGTATTCTACGGTGTTACAAGGGAAACCGGGCTTGTAGACTATGATATGCTGGAAAGAGTGGCCCGCGAAGAAAAACCCAAACTGATTATTTGCGGCGCTTCCGCTTACAGCCGCGACTGGGACTACGCCCGCATCCGCGCCGTAGCCGACGAAATCAACGCTTTTGTATTATGTGATATGGCGCATCCCGCCGGGCTTATCGCCAAAGGTTTGCTGAAATCGCCTTTTGAACATTGTCATTTCGTGACCTCCACCACCCACAAAACACTTCGTGGTCCCCGCGGTGGTGTGATTATGATGCACAAAGATTTCGAGAACCCATTTGGTCTTACCGATGTGAAAGGCAACACCCGCATGATGAGCAACCTCATCGATATGGCCGTGTTCCCCGGTACACAAGGTGGTCCGCTGGAACACGTGATCGCCGCCAAAGCAGTGGCCTTCGGTGAAATCCTCAGCGACGAATTTACCGTGTACGCCCAACAAGTGATCAAAAACGCGCAGGCCATGGCCAAAGCATTCACCGACCGCGGCTACCAGATCATCAGCGGCGGAACCGATAACCACCTGATGCTGATCGATCTCCGCAATAAAAATATCTCGGGTAAAAAAGCGGAACTGGTGCTGGGTAAGGCAGATATTACCGCTAATAAGAATATGGTTCCTTATGATGATAAGAGCGCTTTCGTAACTTCCGGTATCCGTTTTGGCGTGGCGGCTATTACGAGCAGGGGCATGAAGGAAGAACATATGGAATTCGTGGTGAACGCGATTGATAAGGCGTTGATGAATGCAGATGATGAAGCGGTGCTGGAAGGATTGAGGAAAGAGGTGAATGGGTTTATGAAGGATTTTCCGTTGTATCCTGAGTTGTAGGGGTCACGTGATTGCTTTGTGCTTTGCACTGCGCAACGGACTGCTTCTTTCATCGCAGGGCGGGGACGCAAAGAGTGGTTGAGGTGTGGGATTGTTGCTTGGAATGCGGACTTGTGGTGAAGGCACGATTTTTTTTGTTTTGGGTGCGGGCTTCTTGTAAAGGCGCGAACTGCTTATGGGGTGAGGGGTTGGTTGGGAGGTAGTCGATGGGAGATCGCTTCGCTGGCGCTCGCGATTTAATTAAAAAGATATGATTCAAAGAGTTCAAACATTGTGGTTACTGCTGGCTGCGGCGGCATCGTTCCTGACGCTGAATTTTGCTTTTTACAGTGGAACTACGGCGGAAGGCGCTTATCTGGAATTGAATGCGAAGGAAAACATTCCTATTTTGATTCTTTCTGTGGCAACGGCGGTGTTGGCATTGGTTACAATATTTCTTTATAAGAACCGTAAACTGCAGTTGAAGCTTACATTGGTGGGATTGGCTGTAAGCATTCTTACCTTGGTATTGTATTTCAGAAAAACCAGTGAATTCGTGAATGGGAACTACAGCATATGGGCCATATTGAGCCTTGTGGTACCCGTGTTCCTTTTCTTTGCCACCAGGGGAATTTATAAAGATGAGAAGCTGATCAAAAGCCTGGACAGGCTGCGGTAACTTCCTTCACCATAAGACACTAAAAAAGCAGGATAGGGAATGTCCTGCTTTTTTATTTTCGGTTTTCCAAGGTTCAGCCCTGGCGGTTATTTACCGGGCCGGATGCTCAATCGATAAATCGTGCAGTCTGGCTTTTCTTAATTTTCTTCAATCCTTCCGGCACACCCGCATATACCAGTTCTCCTCCATTCAGGCCGGCCTCGGGTCCAAGATCGATGATCCAGTCTGCACTCCTGATTACATCAGTATTATGTTCTATAACAAGGATGCTATGGCCTTGTTCGATGAGGGCGTTAAAGCTTTGCAAAAGTTTCCGGATATCGTGGAAGTGAAGTCCTGTAGTAGGTTCGTCAAAGATGAACAGAATAGAACCCTGTACCCGGCCCCTGCCCAGAAACGAGGCCAGTTTTACCCTTTGCGCCTCTCCTCCCGAAAGTGTATCCGATGACTGGCCGAGCTTCACGTAGCCTAATCCCACATCGCTGAGCGGTTGTATCTTACGGGCCACCTCTTTCGCCTCGGCGAAGAATTCAATGGCTTCGTCCACGCTCATTTCCAGCACATCGTAGATATTTTTTTCCTTATAGGTTACTTCCAGCACTTCTTCTTTGAACTTTTTGCCGCCACACACCTCGCAGGTGAGGTGCACATCAGCCAGGAACTGCATTTCCACCACCTGTTCACCCTCTCCTTTACAGGCATCACAACGACCGCCGTCAACGTTGAAAGAGAAGTGTTTGGGTTGAAAACCACGCATTTTACTGAGTGGCTGCTTCGCGAAGAGGTCACGGATCTCATCATACGCTTTGATGTAAGTAACAGGGTTGCTGCGCGAAGATTTCCCGATCGGGTTCTGGTCCACCATCTCCACCTGCACGATCTTATCGATATCGCCGGAAACAATCTTGTGCAAACCAACTTTGTCCGCCGGTTGGCCCAGCCATTTCATGAGCGCCGGGTATAAGATTTGTTTTACCAGTGTTGTTTTTCCGCTGCCGCTTACGCCGGTCACCACGCAGAACACGTTCAGCGGGAATTCCACCGTAATGTCTTTCAAATTGTGTTGACGGGCGCCTTCCACTTTAATGGCGTGTTTCCATTTGCGGAGCGTTTTCGGCGGATCAATGCTCAGCTCACCTTTCAGGTATCTCCCCGTTAAACTATTCTTGTTGGCAATAATTTCATCGTAATCTCCTTCGGCAATCACTTCTCCGCCCAAATGACTGGCCAACGGTCCCATATCAATGATGTGATCGGCTTCGCGCATCATCAGTTCATCGTGTTCCACAACCACAACGGTATTGCCCAGGTTTCTCAGTTCCTTCAATACATGGATCAGCCGCTCTGTGTCGCGGGAATGAAGGCCGATCGAGGGTTCATCCAGGATATACAGGGAATCCGTGAGGTTACTGCCCAGTGAACGGGTGAGTTGGATGCGCTGGCTTTCGCCGCCGGAAAGTGAATTGGCGAGGCGGTTCAGTGTAAGGTACCCCAATCCCACATCCAGTAAAGTTTTGATGCGGTGCTCAATTTCGAGCAGGATGCGTTTCGCCACCTGGCGGTCGTAATCGGAAAGTTCCAGTTTACTGAACCAGTTGTAGAGATCGGTTACGGGCATTTCGCAAATTTCACCGATGTGCAGTCCGCCCACTTTCACGTACAGCGCCTCTTTACGGAGCCTGTAACCGCCGCAATCGGGACAGGTGGTCCTTCCGCGGTACCGCGATAACAATACACGGTATTGTACTTTATAGAGGTTCTGTTCTACTTCCTTAAAGAAATCGTTGATGCCGTTCACATACTGGTTGCCTTCCCACAATACACGGTATTGCTCTTTGGTGAGGTCCATAATGGGCTTGTGCACCGGAAAGTCGAACTTTTTCGCTGCCCGCACAAACTGGTCCTTCCAGGCACCGAGCTTCTCTCCTTTCCAGGGCGCTACGGCACCTTCGTACACACTTAGTCTCTTGTCCGGGATCACCAGTTCATCGTCGATGCCCAGTACCTGGCTGAAACCTTCACAAGTGGGGCAGGCGCCATAAGGATTGTTAAAAGAGAACAGGTTGGGAACGGGTTCCTCGAAACGGATGCCATCCAGTTCGAAGCGGTTGGAGAAATGAAGCAACTGTTCGCTGTTCACTTCCAGGTAAATTTCACCTTCTCCTTCATAGAAAGCCGTTCCAACGGAATCCGCGATGCGGTGCAGGTCATCTTCTTCAAAATCACGTTTCACCAAACGGTCTATCAATACATAAGTATCTTTTCCCGGTTTCCATTTGTGCAAGGGACTCTCTTTCCCGGCATCCAGCACATCTTCGATGCGGAGTAATCCTTCTCCCTGGATATCGAACAACCTTGAAAAGCCTTTTTGCAGGAGGATATTCAGCTCTTCCTTTACATCACGTTTGCCATGGAACCGGAAAGGCGCAAGCACGAGTATCTTATCGCCCTCTTTCATGCCGTTGATGGTTTCCACCACATGGGTCACATCCTGCTTCATTACCTGGCGGCCACTTACCGGAGATATTGTTTTACCGGCACGCGCGAAGAGCAGGCGGAGGTAATCGTAAATTTCCGTCATGCTGCCCACGGTAGAACGGGGTGTACGGGTGATCACTTTCTGTTCAATAGCGATCGCCGGGCACAAACCTTTGATGAAATCCACCTCTGGTTTACCCATTCTTTGCATAAACTGGCGGGCATAAGCGCTCAGGCTTTCAGCATAACGGCGCTGGCCCTCCGCGAAAAGTGTATCGATGGTGAGGGAAGATTTACCCGAACCGGAAACCCCGGTCACAACGATGAGCTTATTCCTTGGAATAGAAACGGTTACGTTCTTCAGGTTGTGTTTCCGCGCCCCTTGTATATGAATAGAATTGTTGTTGCTGCTGCTTTTCTTCTTTGCCATAGTATGTCCACAAAATTATCGGAAAACACTTACTAAAACTAAATGAATGAACAGTGTTAACCTGCATTTGTTTGTATTGGTCAAAATTTTTATTCGTTTTTTTGGCCATATGAATTAAAAATTTGTATTTTCGATAACACAATAAAAATCCAGTATTCAAAAACCATTTAAAAGATTACGCCTATCGTACACTCCTCTACACAAGATTTCCCAAGTATTTCCGAGTAAACCCAATATCCAAACGTCCATCAAAAACCGTAGATTTCTATGAAATCATTTGTGCAAAAAACCGACAATGAACTGATTCGTCTGTTCATCGAGGGCAACATGACTGCCCTTGAAGCCCTTGTGCTGCGCCACAAGGACAAGATTTACACGTCTGTACTGTTCCTGGTAAAAGACAAGTACCTCGCGGAGGACATCTTCCAGGAAGTATTCATTCGTGTGATCGACACCCTTCGCTCCGGCCGTTACACTGATGAAGGCAAGTTCCTTCCCTGGGCCATGCGTATCGCACACAACCTGTGTGTGGACCATTTCCGCAAGGTGAAAAGAACACCTGTTATCAAGACTGGTGACGACCGCGACATTTTCGAGGTGCTCAACTTCACTGAAGATGGCGCCGATGTGAAAATGATGAAACGCCAGAGCCATGACCGCGTTCGCGACATGCTCGACCGTTTGCCCGAAGACCAGCGTGAAGTGATTATCCTGCGCCACTACGCGGATATGAGCTTCAAGGAAATCGCTTCCATGACCAATTGCAGCATCAACACTGCACTCGGAAGAATGCGCTACGGCCTGATCAACCTGCGCAAAATGATGACCGAAAAAAAGATCGCTTTGTAAGATTTGACAGATGATTCTTAGCACCTAAAGTCCAAACCAGGTAAAGAATTAAAATCCCCCGCTTCAACGGGGGATTTTCTATTGGGTTCCTTATATTTACTGAACATTAAAACTGTAGTGTATGTCGTTACTGAATAACTCCAATAAAGGGAAAGACAAGAAGAAACCGGGTCAACCCCAGGCGAAGCCTGGCATGATGGTGAACAAAGGCAGTGTGAACAATAAGACCTCGGCCAAGAACACGCGTGTAACGGGCAGGGCCCAGCGCGGATCCTAAGTTTTGTTTTAGTGAGTGGAATAAAAAAGCCGCAGCGAAAAACTGCGGCTTTTGTTTTTTATTTTTTTGCGGCTTCGAGCCCGCATTTCAACCAATCTCCATATTCAGTAACAGATGGGGTGTACCCAACCGGCCTGGTAAGCAGCTTCTCATCTCCTGTGATGATCGCATATAAAGGCTGCGACGCATTACCAAAGTTTTCCGACTGCATGGTGATATATTTGTCTCCAACTGTCTTGATGGGCTTTTTGCTACCGTCAGAAACAGGGTAAAGAAACTGCGCATCATCCGGCAATACTTTCCTATCGTCCACATAAAGTGAAACGAGGATAAAATTCTTTTCGATCAGTTCTTTTATTTCAGGTTGCACCCACACATTCTCCTCCATTTTACGGCAGTTCACACAGGCCCAACCTGTAAAATCTATCAGCAATGGTTTGCCTGTCTCTTTGGATAAAGCCAGGGCTTTTTCATAATCGTTTACCACGTTAGGCTCTACTCCTTTACCGGCTGCCGCTTCGTGACCGTACACGCTATAACTCATGGGCGGCGGGAACCCGCTCACCAATGCGCGGTTCGCATATTTGGTATTGGTAAGACCAGGCACCAGGTAAATGGTAAACGCCAGGAAGAGCAGGCCTAATGCAATCCTGCCTTTGCTCAATTTGGCCGGCGGGGGATCGTGTTTGAATTTAAGAATACCGAAGAGATAAAGTGAAAGGGCCAGGCCAATCAGCACCCAGATGCCAAAGAACACCTCTCTTTTGAGAATGCCCCAGTGCATCACGAGGTCAGCGTTGGAAAGGAACTTGATCATCAGGGCCAGTTCGATAAAGGCGAACACGATTTTCACCGTATTCATCCATGCGCCGGAACGGGGCAGGGAACTGAGCCAGTTCGGAAACAGAGCGAACAACCCAAAGGGAAGCCCTAGTGCCAGTCCGAAACCGCCCATGGCTACTGTAAGCTGAAGCGCACCACCGTCCTGGTTCAACGCACCTACCAGCAATGATCCCAAAATAGGACCTGTACAGGAGAAGGATACGATGGCGAGCGTGAGCGCCATAAAGAAGATACCACCCAGGCTACCTATATTCGATTTGGAATCCACTTTGTTGGTCATGCTGCTGGGCAAGCCGATTTCGAACAATCCAAAGAAGGAAAGCGCGAACACGAAGAAGATCACTGCGAAAGCGATGTTCAGCCATGCGTTGGTGGAAATATTATTCAGGATATCCGAGCTGCCCGCATCCAGAAAATAAAACGGCACACTCAGTAATACATAAATCAGGAAGATAAAGAACCCGTACATGAAGGCGTTGAAGATGCCTTTTCTTTTATCCTGTGACTGCTTTGTAAAAAACGAAACAGTAAGCGGGATCATGGGGAAAGTACAAGGCATGATCAAACCCAATAGTCCACCCAGGAAACCGAGGATGAATATTTTCCAGAGACTTTGTTTTTCATCTCCTTCAACACCAGTTCCACCGCAGTTTTCAACCGGATTCTTCATATCAATGGAAGCCCTCTTGATGGAACTGGCCGCATCTGCTGAAACCGCCAGCTCTGTTGATTTACCCACGAGGTTACCGGAAGCATCAAAAGCAAAGCGGAACTCGGCATTTTCCGGCCCTACCACATCTTCACCTTTCATGGCCATGTAGGCCACTGCACCTTTCACATCCGCAGACTTGTCCGTGACGCTCACATCCACGCTCCATTCCGCAGTTTGTTCAAATACCTTCACCTGCATCCCATCAAATAACGGCTCATTCACCAATTTTGGCGCTTGCACTTCCTTCACCGCTCCAACAATGTTGCCTTTGGTGGAAGAATCAAGTGTTACGCGGGAATTCGGCTCATCATCTGAAGCGGAGGTGGCAAAAAGTCGCCAGCCGTTTTCGATTGCGGCTTTTATCTGGATGGTGTATACATTGCCTTCTTTCAGAACGGCGCTGTAAGTAAATTTAACTGGAGCGTTGGCAGCAGCGGAGTCTTGCGCAACAACTAGGGATGGCAGGAAGAAGAGCGCCAGTCCAAGTATTGCAGATACTAATTTTTTCATCTTGGTGTTGTTCTCGGTTGAGTTGGCTGGGTGAAAAAACAAACGAGTTCCTGGACAAGAACCCGTTTTGTAACTATTATTTATTCAATCATCGGAGACGGAGCAATTATCCTCCAATAGCGATCTTGAAAGGAACTTCTGCGGGAGGAAGACATTCTTTGTCGTTACAAACCATGAATTCAACAGTTCCGGCAAGGTTTGTCTTGGCTTTACCTTTTACTTTCACCACCTGTACGAAATCAACGGTCTTCTCGTAGAAACGAACTTCAGAACCGAAAGCGTCTTCAAACACTTTCTTCATTTTACCCACTTCCTTCACATTACCTTCAGTGGTAAGGAGCGGATTCTTGGTAAACTTGAATGAAGTGGAAACAGGACCATCGCCGCCATCCTGTGCGTACAGGTGCCAGTTACCATTGATGGTAGCGGTCATGTGTACTTCGTAAGTATTGGCTGCAATTTTCTTGGTCGTGTATTTCCAGGTCACTTCCTTGTTCGACTGCGCGAAAACAGAAAACACCGTTCCGGCCAGCAGCATCATTGTAAAAAGTAATTTTCGCATCTTCATAAATGTTTTTCTTGTAAGAAGAATCAATGCTACCAAAGTTGCATTTTACTATCCTAATAAAAACTTAAAAGTCGACGAACAAGGAATTGCACTACACCAATACAGGCAATTCTTTTATTAAAATAGAACGGAATACTTCCCGGCCATCTTTATTGCCCAACTGCCCGTTGCAGGCACGCTCGGGGTGCGGCATCATCCCAAAAACAGTACGGTTTTCATTGCAGATACCCGCTATATTGCGGGTAGCGCCGTTCGGATTGGCATCCGCGGAAACATTTCCATCGGCATCACAATAACGGTAAATCACCTGCCCGTTAGCTTCCAACTGGTTCAAAGTAGCTTCATCGGCATGGTATCTTCCTTCGCCATGCGCGATCGGAACCTGAAGTACTTTGCCTTCCGCGTCTTTCAGGAACACATTTTTACAGATGAATTTCTGGTTGGCGTTGCGCAGCAATACACCGGGCAGAAGTCCGGCCTCACAAAGAATCTGGAACCCGTTACATACGCCCAGCACTTTTCCGCCCCTGCCCGCAAATTCAATCACGCTCTGCATCATGGGACTGAAACGGGCGATGGCGCCGCAACGCAGGTAATCGCCGTAGGAAAATCCGCCGGGTAATACAATGCAATCCTCTGTGGTGAACATGCTCAGGTCCTTGTCTTTGTGCCACAGCATTATAACTTCCTGGCCCAGATCAGTAAGGGCGTCCTGCATATCTCTGTCGCAATTGGAACCGGGGAATACTACAACTCCGAATTTCATATATAAATTATTTCAAATAGATAATGAAGGTACAAAGGTAGCACAATTTGAGGGACGCTGTCACACATTTTCAAACGCGCCTCCAGCGCGGAAAACCAGGCCCGAACGCTGAACTTATTTATTGAAACAGAGTTATATACACATTGAATTACCTTCACCGATAATCTTACGGCACCATGAGAACCATCGTTATTACCGGGGGAACCGGACTGGTGGGAAGCGCACTTTCCACATTGCTGAATGAAAAAGGCTATAAAGTAATTGTGCTTACGCGAAATGCTTCCGGAAAAAACAGCACGGATCAGTTGCAATACAGGGAATGGGATGTTAGAAAACAGACCATCGACGCAACCGCTATCCGGGAAGCCGACGTTATTATTCACCTGGCAGGAGCCGGCGTGGCAGACAAAAGATGGAGCAAAGCTTATAAAAAAGAGATTTTGGAAAGCAGGACCCTGAGCGCGGCATTGCTGGTAAAATCATTAAAAGAAATTCCAAACAAAGTGACTACGGTAGTCAGCGCCTCGGGTATCGGCTGGTACGGACCCGATATGCCCGGAAAAATACCGTTTACAGAAGACGCCCCGGCTGAAAATGGATTTCTCGGCCAGACCTGCATCGCCTGGGAAAATAGTATAGCGCCGGTAAAAGAACTGGGCAAAAGGCTGGTGATCCTCCGCACCGGGCTCGCGCTCAGCAACCAGGGTGGCGCATACAAGGAATTCGCGAAACCGGTTAAAATGGGTGTTGCGGCCATCCTGGGAAATGGAAAGCAGGTCATGAGCTGGATCCATATCCACGACCTGTGCAGGCTTTACCTCCATGCCATTGAAGCAGCCGAAACCAACGGCGTGTACAACGCGGTGGCGCCCAAACCCGCGACCAATAAAGAGATCACACTTGAAATCGCAAAATGCGTAAAGCCCGGCTTTCATATTCCGCTGTACGTGCCGTCGTTCATGCTGAAAATAGTCTTGGGAGAGATGAGCATAGAAGTGCTGAAAAGCACCACCGTAAGCGCGGAAAAAGTGCGCAAAACAGGATTTCAGTTCAAATATCCTTCCGTCGAAGCCGCTGTTGCTGAACTAACGGCGCATCATTAGAGATCACGTTTTTTGTTGAGCCAGAAACAGAATGCCCAGAGCGCCGCTGTAAAAATAAGCGTGTACACAACATGCGTATTCATGGCGGCTAAAGCGGCGTCGTACCCTTTACTGAACCTGGCATAGAAGCCCGGAGGCGGAATCATTCTGTCTGAAAGTTCAAGCGGGAGGAAACGCCCCATGTCGTTGGCTTTGATCTTCATCACCTGCACACCGATCGGTTCCAGGATCAGGTAGTAGAAGATAAAGATCGCCAGGGCGATGAATGATTTCCGCAGCAGGAACCCGATCGCGAAAGCCAAACTAAGTTGGGAGAAGGTCTGCAACGCGAAAAGTCCGATAAACTGAAGTTTGCTTTCCTTCGCTTCCACCACGCTGGTATTCACCGAACCAATGATCAGTGTAACGGCGGTGTACAGTACCGTGATCAACGCTGCAATAATGACCACATCAATGAACTTACCCAGCATGAACTGCTGCCGGCTCCATCCTTCTATGATGTTCTGCCGGTGCGTTTTGTAGGTGTATTCGTTGGTGATGAGCATGATCACCACGATGGCGGGAATGAAAATAAATATGGAAGAGAAATAGGCAACGGTATGCCAGGCTTCCGGCAATGCGAAAGGGTTACCCAGCAACATCTTCGCCATTTCAGCGGTCATGTCTTTTTGCTGGGTGAGCGCCTCGTAGGCGTTGAACATGATGTAATTGATACCTGGATAAGAAAGCGCGGTAATGCCAATCACCCACCAGAAAGCGGGATAATTCTTTATTTTAAGCCATTCGGTTCTTGCGATGTTCATGGTCTGGGTTATTGGGTGAGTTCAAAGAAGCGTGCTTCCAAACGTTTTTTCTTCAGCACAAGGTGGTTGAGTACGATGTTTCTTTCAAAGCAGAACCTGTTCAGTTGTTCCAGCGAAGCGGTTCCCTTTGGAAGTCCCAATAATATGGTATTGCCATCGGTTTTCGCGTGCAACAAGCCCGGGTATTGTTTTACCATGGTTTCCAATGCGCTGATGTCAGCGGCACCTATTTCCACCTGGTCCTCATCGGTTAATACCGCGTCCACTTCTCCATGCGCGATCAGGTTTCCTTTTTTCAGGATAGCGACATGGGTACATATTTTTTCCACCTCATCCAGCAGGTGACTGGCCATAATGATGGTATGTCCCTTCTGGTTCAACTCCCGGATCAATTCCCGGATTTCCGCGATGCCTACGGGGTCAAGTCCATTGGTCGGTTCGTCCAGTACCAATACGGAAGGGTCACCGAGCAGGGAAGCCGCGATGGCCAAGCGTTGCTTCATCCCAAGACTGTATGAGCTGAATTTGTATTTTCTTCTCTCGTAGAGGTTTACTTTCTTCAATACGCTTTCAATACCGGCGGCGTCTCCCCTTCCACTGATGGAGTGGGTAATGCGCAGGTTGCGTTCCGAAGAAAGATAATGGTAGAAGTTGGGCGTCTCCAATAAGGAACCGATTTTTTTACGTTGCTCCGGCGAAGGCGTTTCTCCGAACCAGCTGTACGCTCCTTTATCGGCGTGCAGCACATCAAGGATAATGCTGAGCAGCGTGGTTTTTCCGCTGCCGTTTGGACCAAGAATTCCGAATACGGAGCCCTGTGGCACATCGAATCCCACACCGTTCAGCGCTTTGATGGAGCCGTACGATTTGTGTATGTCTTTTAATGAAAGTATCGTCACCTGGAAATATTTGTAACAAGATAGCCAGGCGACACTGAACGTGCAAACTTAATTGGGATGAATGGTTAATTTCTGATGGGCTTTCCTCCTTTCAGTACGCTTTGTATCCGTTCCAGGGTTTTCTTTTCGCCGCAAAGGGAAAGAAACGCTTCGCGTTCCAGGTTGAGCAGGTATTGTTCCGATACCTGCGTGGGTTCACTCAGGTCACCGCCGCACATCACATACGCCAGTTTTTTGGCTACCAGTACATCATGGTCCGTGGCGTAGTTGCCGCGCCACATCCCGTTGATGCCCGCATATAAGGCGCCGAGCGCGGAACGGCCGGGTACAAGAATATCCGTCCTTTGCAACGGTTGCGCATACCCTTTATCGAACAACTCCATCACGGCTTTTTTGGCATCTGCTATGCGCCGTTCCTGGTTGACGCTGATTTCGTCTATCCCTTTACGGTAAACGCCGATGTCAAAACCTTCCTGCGCCGAAGTAGCTACTTTAGCCGTGGCAATATTGAAGAACCGGTGTTTCAGTGTATTAAAATCGGGTTCGTCCTTGTGCAATTCATCCGCCGCACGCAAAGCGAACTCTTTGGTTCCACCCCCGCCGGGTATGAGTCCGACACCCAGTTCTACCAGCCCGGTATAAGTTTCCGCTGCCGGACAACATTTATCCGCGTGCAGACTCAACTCACAAGCCCCGCCCAGTGCCAGTCCGTGCGGCGCCACCACCACCGGAACGGCTGAATAACGCATACGCATCATCGTTTGCTGGAACATGCGGATGGCCATATCCAGTTCATCGTAATCCTGTTCTATAGCAAGCATGAAGATCATGCCTACATTGGCGCCCGCCGAAAAATTAGCGCCTTCATTGGCGATCACGAGTCCTTTGTAACTTTTTTCCGCCAGTTCCACTGCCTTCTGCATACCCGACAATACATCCCCGCCAATGCTACCCATTTTCGTGTTCCAGCTCAAGCCCAGCACATCATCACCCAGGTGCACCAGGTTACAGGACGCGTTGCTCCATACTTTCTGGTCCAGGAAACGGTTCATCGCGATAAACGCTTCGCCACCCGGAAGCGGTTGGTATCCGCCTGAACTGATATCGTAATAATATTTCTGCCCCTTTTCAATTTTATAGAACCGGGAAATGCCGTCGGCCAACATCTTTTCCACCCAGGGCGCCACGGTAAATCCGGCTGCTTTCATTTTCTCCGCGGTCTTCTGCACCCCAACGGCATCCCAGGATTCAAATGCACCGATCTCCCAGCCAAACCCGGCCATCATGGCATCATCAATACGGTAAAGCTCATCTGAGATTTCAGGGATACGGTGAGAAATATAAGAGAACAACCCATAATGAAACAGTCGGTAGAATTCAGCAGCCTTGTCGCTTCCAGCCAACAGGATGGGTAAGCGCTGGTGCAGGTTGTCGATCACTTTGGCCGCTTCCAGGGTTGCGAATTTAGGCTTCTCCCGAGGGCCATATTCCAGTGTAGAAAGGTTAAGTGAAAGAATTTCTTTTTCTCCGCCCGCCCCTTTCGTTTTTTTGAAAAAGCCCTGGCCTGTTTTATCACCCAGCCATTGTTTGTCTACCATTTGTTGCAGCCAGCCCGGTATTTCAAAAACGGCCCGTTGCTCGTCGTTCGCACAATGCTCCTTCACACCGTTGGCTACTTTCACCAGGGTATCAATGCCTACCACATCAGCGGTTCTGAAGGTAGCGGATTTCGGGCGACCGATCACGGGACCCGTCAATGCTTCCACAGCATCTATGCTGAGGCCGAGTTGATCTACCAGTCCGAAAATGTGCATGATACTGTAAACACCAATCCGGTTGGCAATAAACGCTGGCGTATCCTTACACAGCACCGTGGCCTTGCCCAAACGCTTATCGCCATAGGCAAGAAGAAAATCCACCACGGCGGAATCCGTATCTGGCGTGGGTATGATCTCCAGCAAGCGCAGGTACCGCGGGGGATTGAAGAAATGCGTTCCGCAGAAATGCTTTTTAAAATCATCGGTACGGCCTTCGGCCATGAGGTGAATGGGAATACCCGAAGTATTGGAGGTAACCAATGTTCCCGGTTTCCGGAACTGCTCTACCTGGTCGAATACAGTCTTTTTAATATCAAGTCTTTCCACCACCACTTCAATAATCCAGTCACAATCTGCGATCCGTTTCATGTCGTCCTCGAAGTTGCCGGTGGAGATATTTTTCAGGAAAGAAGGATGGTATAGGGGCGAAGGATTGCTTTTCACCGCCGATTGAAGCGCATCGTTCACCAGTTTATTGCGCTCTGATTTCTTATCGGAACCGGCGGCTTCTTTGGGAACTATATCCAGCAGCAGCACTTGGTGGCCCGTTCCGGCGAAATGACAGGCTATTCTAGATCCCATTACGCCACTTCCCAATACGGCCACTTTCTTGATGATTCTCTTTTCCATCGGAGGTGTTTTTGATTTGGCAGGAGCAATCCTGAAAGTCTAATTTCCGTAAAAATAGTTAGCTAAACAACTATTTTTTCTTCTTTTTATTCTTGAGCAGCCCGGCGCTGGTACCCGCCCCTTTGATGATGATTTTTACCAGGTAGTTGAAGACGGATTTTTCCGTATTGCGCTGGTGTTTAAACACCCCTTTCCGGTATTGGTTGGAATGTTTTACGAGCAGATGATCGGCCAGGAAGGTAGCGATCGAGGCAAAAAAGCCTTTTTTCTCCATGTTGCCTTTCTTGAGAATGCGCAGGTGCAGGTTCTGGTAGCGCAGCAGCATTTCACCCGTTGCGGTATTTTTATCGGCTGAGGCATTCATGGTAAGTTGTGAAAACCTTCCACTCTTAATGTATACAGAGCCTAATGCCGGCAGCATGGCATTCAATCCTGTAAGCGTTCCGGGGCCCGCCAGCAGGTAAACCTGCATTTGCCGGAGGGTGTCCAGGTAAGGCTGGTCTATGGAAACCTGGAATGGGATATTTTCCATGAACCGACCCTGTGCGGTGAGGAAAAGCGTATCCCCGGCCTGCGGTGTTGTTGTAACCGGGAAGAGCTGCGCCTTGTTCACATGCAGTGTTACGAAGCCTTCTTTGTCTGTTTTATCGTTCCATTCGCCATAGGTAACCTTCATGTCGCGGGCGTTTACTTCCCGGATAGAAACGGGCATCCCCGCATCTTCCAGCATCTGGGTGGGCATTTTCTTTTCGGAGCCATGCTGGAACGGTAGGCGCTTGTCGCGGTACGCGGAAATATTCGTTCCGTTCAGTTCAAGTGCGTCTGCGGTCCAAGTGGAATCCGCCTGCCGGTTGATGTTTTTTAGCCAGGAACGACCACCGCTGGCGGTGATGTAATCCGTTTGGAAGACCTGTTGCAGGAAAAAAGAATCCTTGCTCAACAAGGGTTTCAATTCAAATCCATCCACTGAAATACTGGCTGAATCGGATATATATTGTGTACCGGTCCATTTTAACTGATCCCTTCCATTGCTCCAAAAGCCTTCGTTTACACCAATTTTCCAACCAGGCAACCGCATCATGTCAAAACCGGAGGTTTCTTTCTGAAGGAGCAGTTTCGAGTGGTGCACTTCAATGCCTTTCAGAAAAAGATCATTTGCGCCGGGTAAGCTGATAAAGGGGATTGAAACACGTGAAACAGTAATGCTGGCTTCGGTGTTTTTACGCATCGGAATACTGATATTTTCCAGCAATGCTTCAGTGGAAAAACGGTAATTGGGCGTTTTACTGCCTGCCAGATGCAGGTGAAGCGAATCGGAAAAAGCAGCGGATGTTATGGTAAAAGTTTCTTTCTCTCCATCAAGTTTTAATCCTGAAAACCGCCACAGCTTTGGGATATCTGTAAGCTGCGGATGCAATTCCATTCTTCCGGTTACCGTTTCTTTATAAATGTGTACCGCCGGGTGGTGCAGGGTCAATTCACCGATCGCGAAACTTTTTTTCACGGATGGTGCTTCCGTGTTTTCCTCAATTTTTGTTGCAGAGTCAAGAAATAGATGAACTTCGGGCTGGTAGAGGTTCAGGCGCTTTACATCAATACTATTTCCCGTAATGGCAGGAAGCGGCGCGTCTGTTTCAAGGGATGGCATGGTCACCTTTAACTGAACGCCAGGTTGATCCAATACGAGTGATGGATTGGATATACTGAATGTTCCCGCTTCGGTATAGGTGTAGGCACCGCCTGAGAACAGCATCAAGGCATCTGTGTAATAAAGGCTATCACCCGCCATTGATAACTGTGGAAACCCGGATTGCAGGAAACCCACGTCCAGCGGTCTTACATTACGCAGGTGCAGGTAGCGGAACGCGGTTCCCGCGCGGGCGTTGTTGGGAAGATCGAAGTGGAGCGCCGTGTTTTTACCGGCGATGGAAGCAATGAACAGCGACCTGTTGGAGCGTTTATCGCGATCCCGTTTGCGTTGCAATGGACCAGTGGCATAACGGATATCGGCTTTCTCCCAGCTGATGCTTCCCACATTCAGTTGTTGCAGGGAATCCACGGGCACAATGGAAGAAACGGTAAAGCCATTTGCGGTAGCCTGTAATTGCTGATCGGCATCAAAAAGTTCAAGTCTTTCGCCGCGCAGCATGGCATCGTCGGGCCTGTAATCGGCTTCCCGCATGGCCAGGCGCCACCTGCCGGTGCGCAGGCTGGCATCACGGATATGGAGCTGCCCCACCGATTGCTCCATTTCCCGGCTATTGCTGGCGTAAAGGAGTTGGTTACCATGCACCATTCCCGACACTCCGGTGAATTCAAAACGGGTTTGCTGCGGCAGTTCAAAATAAAACCGGCCATTCTCCACACGGATATCCCTTACCGTTACGAGATTGTTCACCACGTCCAACGCGTCGAATACGCTGATTTTAGGGCCGCTGCCCGGCGTTGTTTTGCGGAAGAATACGGTAGGGTCGGTAAGTGTGACATCCTCGGCTACAATCTTTTTGTCGAAAAGAAGGGCCTGCCAGTCGATGCCGTTCAGGGTGAGCAAAGGAATATTATGGTCCCGGAAAGGCTGCCCCTGTTTCTGTAAGTGGGTTTTGATCGCGACGTTTTCTAACCGGAGGGTTTGATCCTCCAGTCCGATGCTGCTGAGTTTGATCTGGTAAACACTATCCGGGCTGTATGATTCGTAGTTGTTCGCTTCCAATACGAACCTGTCCACCCGCAACGGACTTGCACCGTCAGGATCAATGTGAAGACCATCCATTTCGATGAGGCGGTTATCGCCTTTGAAAGTGATCTCCTTTTCCTGCCTGCCGCCTTTCAATTGGACCACGGCATTGCGCAGCCCGACATAACGGAGCTCCATTGAGGTGCCGATGTCGTTGAGTACCTCACGAAGGGATAGTTTTTGTTTTGCATCATTGGGAGGGAGCAATGAGAGGCGAAGATTCGGGCTGGAGCAGTAAACAGAGTCCGCAACAATTGTCTCATCGTTATAAAGCGCAGCGAAATCAATGCGGATCAGCCGGATAGAATCGAAAGTTGCTTTCAGTTGGTTGCTTTCTCCTTCGGGCCGGAGCGACTGAATATAAAAACTGTCTATACTGATGAGTTGCGCCTTCATGTTGATGTTGAAGCGGGCAAAGCCCAGCCTTTGCTTACCGCCAGGCAGATCAATATGCTGGTTGCGGGTATTAAAGCGGATATTCTCCACGAAGAAGGGACGTTGTGGATCGGTACTGTCGCTGATGCTGAGGTTGTCGATCTGGAAATCGATGTCAGAGATGACCGTTTCAGTAGGTGGCGCGCTGCTGTTGTCTTTCAGAACGAATTTTCCGTTCAGGAGGTGCATTTCCCTGATCTGTAGTTTCTGAAGTGCCTGTCTGATGCCATTGTACACGCTCCCCATTTCTGTGGAAAGCGAGATATTTTTTTTTCGGTTGCGCCGGGCGTTACGGGTCACTTCAAAGACAGGGGAAGCGATCGTGATGCTATCAATACCCAGCTTTTTCTGGAAGATGAGTTGCCGGAGCGAAAGGAGCCGTAGTCTTATTTCGGGTATCTGGAACCGGTAGGCGGAAAGCGTATCATCCGGATCATTGTAAAGCACCGCGTTTTTTAACCTGAGCTGGCGCGTCCGGTAATTGTAGTTGATCTTCTCCAGGTCAAGTTTCACCTTGCCATTGGATTCCCGCCGCACCACTTCACTGATCAGTTGTTCCGCGTGGTTTACGAGCCAAAAGTGCATCGCCGCCATCAACAGGCCCAGTGCAACCACAACAACGAGTATGCGACGGAAGATTTTTTTCATGATAAAGCGGTAAACAAGACCGGAAGATCCACTGATACAAAGCAAATCTTCCGGCCTCCTGAAAATACGACAATCCCGGCATTTATCAGCTTACGCCGCTACCCGGCGCTATTGAAGTACCGGGCTGCACGAAATATAACTTCCCGTTTTCTTCCGCCATCAGGATCATACCATTGCTTTCGATGCCCCTCATTTTTCTTGGCGCAAGGTTCACCACCACAACCACTTGTTGTCCTATGATCTGGTCAGGCGCAAAATGCAGCGCTATTCCTGAGACGATGGTTCTTTTCTCAAAGCCCAGGTCCACTTCCAGTTTCAGGAGTTTATCAGCTTTTTCAACTTTTTCAGCCTGTACAATTGTTCCTACCCGTAGTTCTATCTTCGCGAAATCATCGAATACGATGGTTTCTTTTTCGCCTTCCCGTTTATTGACTTCCACAGTTTCCTTTTTTTCTTCCTGCTTGTTTTCAGTTGCGACGGGCTTTACCAGTCCCGCGCGTAATTTCTCCACCTGCGCCTCAACTTCCGCATCTTCGATTTTACGGAAAAGCAGTTCCGGGGCGCGGAGCGTATAGCCTACACTCAGCAGTTTTGTTTTTCCCGCGTTCTCCCAATCCAGCATTTTCTCCACCACCTTCATCATGCCGCACATCTTTCTGGCCGTGAACGGAAGGAAAGGATTGATGAGAATGGACAGGTTAGCCGTGAGTTGCAGGCAGATGTGCAGACAGTTATCAATCAGTTGCTGCCCTACCCCATTGGCATATCTTTCGGAGTCCGGGTTATTTTTAAGTTCCTTATCAATCAGCCACGGCCCTTTATCCTGCATGTATTTGTTGCCTTTTCGGGCCAGGTCGATCACTTCGAACAGCGCGTCGCGGAAGCGGTATTCTTCCAGGTTCTTCTCCACGCGGCCGCGTGCGGCATCGAATTCCGCCAGCATATTTTTATCGGCATCGTCCAGCAGCGCTTCGTGCAATGGCGGCACTTTGCCGCCACAGAGTTTGTGCATCAGCACGAAGGTCCTGTTCACGAAGTTGCCGAATATGGCCACCAGTTCCGAGTTGTTCCGGTCCTGAAAATCTTTCCAGGTAAAATCATTGTCTTTGGTTTCGGGAGCGTTGCTGCACAATACATAGCGGAGAATATCCTGCTGATCGGGGAAATCGTTGATATAATCGTTCACCCATACCGCCCAGTTGCGGCTGGTGGAGACTTTATCTCCTTCTATGTTGAGAAATTCGTTGGCGGGCACATTGTCGGGCAGCACATAACCTCCGTGCGCCTTCAGCATAGCGGGGAAGATGATGCAGTGGAAAACAATGTTGTCCTTCCCGATGAAATGCACCAGTTTTGTATCCTCCTGCTGCCAGTAATCCGCCCATTGTTCCGTAAGTTCTTTGGTGGCGCTGATGTAACCTATTGGCGCGTCGAACCATACATACAATACTTTCCCTTCCGCATCCGGGAGTGGTACTTTTACGCCCCAGTTGCTGTCGCGGGTCATGGCACGGGACTGAAGTCCGTTGTCGAGCCAGCTTTTGCATTGGCCGAAAACATTGTTCTTCCATTCCGTATGTTCTTCCAGTATCCATTTTTTAAGGAAGGATTCATAGTTCTGCAAAGGGAAATACCAGTGTTTGGTTTTCCTTTTTACAGGCACCGCGTCGCTCAATGCGCTTTTGGGATTGATCAGTTGTTCCGGGCTCAGCGAGGTGCCGCATTTTTCACATTGGTCCCCATAAGCATTGGGATTGCTGCAAATGGGGCAGGTTCCGGTGATGTACCGGTCTGCCAGGAAAGTATGCTTTTCCTCATCGTAGAACTGTTCGGTTTCTTTCTCTTCAAAAAGTCCTTCATCGTACAACTTCTTAAAGAACGCCGAAGATGTTTCGTGGTGCACCGGATTCGAGGTGCGGGAAAAAATATCGAAAGAGATGCCCATGGCCGCGAAGCTGTCTTTGATAAGCGCATGGTATTTGTCCACTACCTGTTGGGGCGTAATGCCTTCCTTCATGGCACGGATCGTAATGGGCACGCCATGTTCATCGCTTCCGCAGATGAATTTGATATCCTGCTTCCTGGCTCTCTGGTAACGCACATAGATATCCGCGGGAAGGTAACAACCCGCAAGGTGACCGATGTGCACGGGACCATTCGCATAAGGGAGGGCCGCGGTAACCAGGTATCTCTTAAAATCTTTCATCCGTATATTTTTTCTCTTTCTTTAATGATTGTTCCGGCCGGAAATAAAAAAGCATCCCATTTCCGGGATGCAAAATTACCTCATGGAAAGCACATCTACTTAAATTCCGTTTTTTTCCTGGCCAGTTCCTGGGGAATAAACGGTTCCGTACCCGGTGTTTTCCACTCTTTCACCTTACCGTTGATGTTCTGGTAAGCGGCTATTTTCCCGGTTTCCGGCTCTACCACTACGTAGCCGATCCCTTTCACGGCATCATCTGGCAATACGCCCCAGGTATAATAAACTTTGTCTTTTTTAAGTGGCGTGGCCTCACTCATGGCTTCCCGGAAGGCGGCATAATCGGCGCCGAGTAATTTTTCAAGGTCGGAACGGAAAGGCTGGGTATCCCACAAACCACTGCTGGCGGGGCGCTGGTCAAGCATTTTACCAAAATCGGCATAGTCGAGGTGAACGCCGCTGTCTTCTATCGCCTGATTGATCATGCTTTCCATGCTGGCCACCGCAACAGTATCGGCGGGCTCTTTGGTACGTTCGGGCGCGTTGTTGCAGGCTGCCAGAAAAAGAAGGGATGCCGGAATAAGGATAGTAGGCTTCATACTGATGGTTTTATGGTGATGTATTGATACAATTGTGTGTTCATCCGTATTTTAGTATTCCTGAAAGCAGTTTCGCTTTTAGCATCTTAAACGCCGGTTATGCTTCGTTCCGACTTTCTGCTCCGTTTTTTCACTGGTATTCCCTTCCTGAAAAAGGCGGAAGCGCTCCTTCCCTCCACCATTTTTTCGGAAACCGGTTCATGCGTTCAGCCTCCTTTCCTGCAAAAAGGGGACCAAATCGGCATTCCCAGTCCGGCTGGTTATATGTTCCCCGAAGAACTGGTTCCCGCGATGCGACTCATGGAAAGTTGGGGTTTCCGGACCGTGCCCGGAAAAGGCATCGGGCAACAATGGGGCAACATGGGCGGGCAGGATTTGATGCGGAAGAACGACTTCCAGGAAATGCTCGACAACCCTGAAATTAAAGCCATTCTCTGCGCGAGAGGTGGTTATGGACTGATCCGGTTCATCGATAAACTAGACTTTTCCGCTTTCAGGCGCCATCCCAAGTGGATCATAGGTTTCAGCGATATCACCGTGTTACATGCCCACCTGAACAAGCAGGTGCGGGCAGCCGCCATCCACGCCAAAATGTGCAACAGCATTCCTGCGGCATTGGCCGATGCGGACCCGGATGTACGAAAATCCATCCTGGCACTCCGGCCATTGCTTACAGGAGAAAGAATACCTTATGACGGGCCCATGCACCCCGCCAATGTTCCGGGGAAAGTCAGGGGCGAACTGGTCGGGGGCAACCTATCCGTATTGTATGGCATGATCGGCTCCGTTTCCATGCCTTCCACCCGAGGAAAAATCCTGTTCCTGGAAGACGCAGGCGAATACCTCTACCATTATGACCGGATGTGCTGGAGCCTCGAACGCGCCGGTATCTTCAAAGGATTAGCCGGGTTAATACTGGGCGGATTCAGGGTGAAGCCATCAGAAGACCCCAAAGAAGAGTTCCCGCTTTCCCTGCCGGATATCATGCTTGAAAAGGTGAAAAAATACCATTTCCCGGTGGCATTCGATTTTCCTATAGGCCATCAGAAATACAATATGCCCCTGAAATGCGGGGCTGTGCATGAACTGGTGGTGACCCAAAACGGGAGCCGATTACAGGAAATTTTACTTTAGTTTTGCCACATGCGTACACTTTCTGTAAAAATCATCAACCAATCCAAATACGATCTGCCCTCGTACGCCACTTCCGGCTCCGCCGGGATGGACCTCAGGGCAAACATAGAAACAGCGCTTGTACTTCAACCCATGGAGCGCCAACTGGTACCCACAGGCCTTTTCATGGAACTGCCCGACGGCTACGAGGCGCAGGTGCGGCCACGCAGCGGACTCGCCATCAAACAAGGATTGACCTGTCTCAACAGCCCCGGCACCATTGATGCCGATTACAGGGGAGAAATAAAAGTGATCCTGGTAAACCTGTCGGGGGAACAACAGACCATCCAACCCGGGGACCGTATTGCACAAATGGTGGTACAACCCGTTACACGCGTGGAATGGGAACCCGTGGCAGCCATCAATGAAACGGAACGCAACGCGGGTGGATTCGGTCACACCGGCAAGGCCTGATTTTTTAAGTTAGTACCATAAAAATGCTTCGTATAAAAAGGTTCCTGCTATTCTTTTGTTGTGTAACCGCGGTTTTCAGTTGCCGCTCCGCACGGAAACTACAAAACGTGATCGTACCACCGGATTCAACGGTGCGTATCCCCACGGGTAGCGCCCAAGCCGATTCCTCAGCCTTTATCAGAGAAGTATATGCGCGGCTCGGAGAGAAAAAGATCGATTTTGAACGTTTTTCCGCCAAAATAAAAGTGGACTTTACCGCTTCGGATGGAAAGAAAAATGAAGTGAACGCATTCGTGCGCATTCTCAAAGACAGCGCCATCTGGATATCCATCAACGCGGCGCTGGGCATCGAAGCGTTTCGTGTACTGATTACGCCGGATAGTGTAAAGGTGATGGACAAACTCAATAAAGAAGCTAAGATCCGTTCCCTTTCCTTCCTGCAGGAGATCACCAATATCCCCTTCGATTTCAATACCGTTCAAAACATACTGGTGGGCAACCCCGTTTTCCTGGATAGTAATATTCAGTCCTACAGCACAACACCCGACCAGGTATCCCTGTTGTACATTGGAAGCTGGTTCAAGAACCTGCTCACCGTTTCCAACCCGCAATTCCTGGTACTCAGCAGTAAAATCGACGACCTGAATACTTCCAGGAACCGCACCTGTGCCGTAACTTACAGTAATTACGAAGTGAAGGACGGAAGGTATTTTTCCACTTTCCGGAACCTGACCCTGGCAGAAAAAAAGAAGCTGGACATAAAGCTCGACTTCAAACAATATAGTTTTAACGAAGCTTTATCATTCCCTTTCAACGTGCCGAAAAATTATTCCGTCAATTAAGCGTTCAACGTTTATAAATCTATACTATGCCGGTTAAAATCTTGTACGTATTCGGATTCTTACTGCTCGCCTTTACGGCCAGCGCTCAGAAAACACGCAGCGAACTTGAAAAAGAACGCGCGTCCATACAACAGGAAATTGAAAATATCCGGAAAACACTGAACGAGACCACCAAGAACAGAAAATCATCCCTTGCGCAACTGGCGCTGCTTCAACGCAAACTGAAGCTTCGTGAAAAAGCGGTTTCCAACGTAAACCAGGAAATTCGGGTGATCAACAACGATATGTACCTCTCCGCCCTGGAGATAAGGAAACTGAAAGGAGAGCTGGATACTTTAAAGGCGCAATATGCGGAAAGCCTGGTGTATGCTTATAAGAACAGGAGCAACTACGATTTCATGAACTTCCTGTTCTCCGCCACCAACTTTAACGATGCGGTTAAAAGGGTCGCATACCTTAAATCATACCGCTCCTACCGGGAAAAGCAGGCAGAAAATATTGCCAATACACAAAACCTGCTTCAATCGAAGATTGATGGGCTGAAAAATACCCGTAAGGAGAAAGACGAAGTACTGGCCGCCGCCACCAAAGAAAAAGAAGTTCTGGCGGAAGAAAAGAAAGAACAGGATAAAGTGGTGGCAGGTTTCCGCTCCAAAGAAAAAGAGCTGAACCGTGAGATCGCGAACAAGCGGGCACAGGATAAAAAACTACAGAGTTCAATTTCCGCGGTGATCCGAAGGGAACTGGAAGCCGCGCGCCTGGAAGAAAGGAAAAGACAGGAAGAAGCGAAAAAGCTGGCCGCCGCTAAAGCAGCAGCGGAAAAAGCCGCCAATGCGGGAACGTCTAATTCAAATGCCACTAAGGATGTGGCGAAGAATGAAGTGCCGGAGAAAAAGACCAATCCCGTTACCAATACAGAATCCTCCGCGCCCAAACGCGCCCGCAGTGATTTCGAAATGACCCCCGAAGGCGTTATTTCCTCCACCAACTTTGAAAAGAACAGGGGTTCACTGCCCTGGCCGGTAGAAACAGGCACCCTGGTATATGGATTCGGAACACAAACATTGGCGGGTACACCCGTAACTTTCGTGAACGACGGTTATACGATTCATACCCCCATCGGCGCACCGGTAAAAGCCATTTTCGATGGTGAAGTGAGTTCGGTATATTTCGTGGACGTAAACACCAACTCACAGGTGGTGATCGTAAAACACGGTAAATACTTTACCGCGTATGGCGGCGTTACCAATCCTACGGTGAAAGCAGGGCAGGCGGTAAAAACCGGTCAAACGCTGGGACGCGTAGTCACCAACGACGAAGGCGTAGGTGAACTGGAATTCCGTCTCATGATCGAGTCAAAATTCGTGAACCCGGCCCAGTGGCTGAAAAGCAAATAAAAAAGTTAGGGTAAACATTTCACGAAGCGGTTGTACAACCGTTCGTATTGTGGAACGATATTACCGATATCGAATTGTTCCGCCTGTCCACGCGCATTCTGTCTGAATTGCTCCAGCATTTCTTCGTTGCTGAGTAGCTCGATGGCGAAGCCGCTCATTTCTTCCACATTACCGATGTTGCTGAGGAAGCCCGTTTTGCCATGGATATTGATTTCCGGCAGGCCTCCGGCATTCGTGGAGATCACAGGCACTCTTGTGGCCATGGCTTCCAATGCCGCCAAACCAAAACTTTCATACTCGGAAGTAAGGAGGAAAAGGTCGGAAATAGCCAGGATCTCTTCAATCTGTTCCTGCCTTCCCACGAACCGCATATCATCACAAAGGTTTAGTTCGCGGCACATGTTCTCTGCCATGGGGCGCTCAGGGCCGTCGCCAACGAAAAGTAATTTGCTGGGCACTTTCTCCCTGATCTTCGCGAAAATGGCCACCACATCCTGAACACGTTTGATCTTCCTGAAGTTGGAGGCGTGCAGGATGATCTTTTCGCCGTTCGGCGCGATCACTTTCCGGAAAGCATCGATCGGCTTTTTGGAAAAGCGGCTCACGTCCACGAAGTTGTGGATCACATCTATCTCCTTTTCAATTTTGAAGGAACGGTAGGTTTCGTCCCGGAGATTCTGAGATACCGCCGTGATGGCATCGCTCTCGTTGATGGAAAAAGTCACCACGGGCGCATAGGTTTTGTCCCTGCCCACCAGCGTAATATCGGTTCCATGCAGCGTGGTAATCACGGGAATATTCTTGCCGCTTTTCAGCAGAATCTGTTTCGCCATAAAAGCCGCGGATGCGTGGGGAATGGCATAATGCACGTGCAGCAGGTCTATGCTGTTGTTCGTGATCACATCCACCATCGTGCTGGCCAGTGCCGTTTCATAAGGAGGGAAATCGAACAACGGATACGTGGGTACCCGAACTTCGTGGTAAAATATATTTGCGTTGAATTCTATAAGCCTGACCGGTTGCTGGTAAGTGATGAAATGAACCTGGTGTCCCTTATCCGCCAAAGCCTTTCCTAATTCCGTTGCCAGTACGCCGCTCCCACCAAAAGTGGGGTAACAAACTATTCCTATGCGCATTTTTACAAATTGAGAGGGTAAAGTAAGTACAATTTTCAATACAAAATGTTCGGAACCCGCCATCCGTATTTTAGCGGAAGTGCAGCGCAGGAAAACACCGCGGTATCCATGTATTTAAACGATTGATCCTTTTGAACGCAAACCGCGTGCGATTTTATAGTAGATTTATCCCGGATTTGACAAACACCAAAAAGTCCTTCAAATAACAGGCATGAAAAAGATCATACTCATTTTTATCGCGCTCGTGGTGGTAGTGGTGGGTGGCATTATATACTGGCGCTATTACCGTGTTTTCGGAGAAGGTGTGAAAACCGGCGTACTGAACTATATGGTAAGAAAAGGCGATGTGTTCAAAACCTACGAAGGAAAACTGATCCAGGAAGGTATCCGTTCGCGAACGCCCGGGGCCATTCAGTCTTATGAATTTGATTTTTCGGTTACCGATCCAAAACTGGCGCAGCAACTGATGGCCAACAGCGGCAAGGAATTCGATCTTCACTATAAAGAATACCATGCGGCCGTGCCATGGAGGGGTTTCAGTGTGTTTATTGTTGACAGCATCGTGGCCATGCGTACCCAGAAATGACCCTTATGATGGAACAATGTAAAGCGCCCGCCCCTTTGCAACCTGGCGATACCATTGGTATGGTTTGTCCCGCAGGATTTATGGACCTGTCACGTATGGAAGATTGCTTCCGCGCTTTGGAACGCTGGGGCCTGAAAGTGAAAAAAGGAAGAACGCTGGAAAGCAGTTCCGACAACTATTTTTCCGGAACCGATGAAGAACGGCTTTCTGACCTGCAGGAGATGCTGGATGATCCCTCGGTTAACGCGATGCTCTTTGGAAGAGGCGGCTACGGCACCAGCCGGATACTGGATCAGATAGATTTCAGTTCCTTCCTGCGGCATCCAAAATGGATCGTGGGTTTCAGTGATATCACCGCCTTGCATTGCCACCTGCAACAGCAATTCAACATAGCGTCCATTCATGGCCCCATGGCCGCCGCATTCATAGGAGAAGGCGCGTCATCCGACTCCGTGCATACCCTGCGAAACGCCCTTTTCCGGAAAGGGTACGATTACGCCGTTGCGCCGAATGGGCTTAACCGGGAAGGGGTGGCCGAAGGCGTTCTTATCGGCGGAAACCTCGCACTGCTGGCGCACCTCGTGGGCACTCCTTCCGACCCGGATTATACCGGGAAGATACTTTTTATAGAAGATATCGGGGAATACCTTTACAGCATTGACCGTATGCTGATTCAACTGCAACGTGCCGGTAAACTACAAGGACTTGCCGGAATGATCGTTGGGGGATTTACGGACATGAAAGATACTACGCGTCCATTCGGACAAACCATCAAAGCGTTAATCCAGGAAAAACTGGAGGGCTATACCTTCCCTGTTTGTTATGATTTCCCCGTGAGTCATGGTGAACATAACTATGCATTGAAATGCGGACTATGGCACCGCCTGGAAGTGCGGGAAAAGGAAGTAAATCTGGTTACAGCAGGATAGTGGTTACACTGACCTTTTCCCCGAAAAATACCGTTGGTTATAACGGAAAACAACGGGGTTGTCATCGGTCTACCGCGCGTTTTCACCTTGCACCTGCGCAGGCTTCTTCATGCTGAATTTCATTTTAAAAAGCTGAAACAGTTTTTTAACTGTAAGAATGGTTGTTAAAATACCCAACTGCTAAAAGTAAACACCATTAAAAAGAGGCTCTCTCAAAAATTAAATGAACCCGCTGAGAATAGCATAAACGAAAATTATATCCATCAGAGGGACCCGAATAAAGAGAGGGTGTATCGCACTCTTGATACACCCTCTCTTTTCATTTATAGTTTTCTCATAACCGCGGAACAAGCCAAAATTGCACCCCTTTCAGCAATAACCCAAATTGATATTCACCATATCTAAATAGATTCGGTCTATATTTGCAATATGACACTCACGCAACTGGAATATATCGTAGCCGTGGACACTTACCGCCATTTCGCCACGGCGGCGGAACATTGTTATGTGACGCAACCCACGCTCAGTATGCAGATACAGAAACTGGAGCACGAACTTGGCATTAAGATATTCGACAGAAGCAAACAACCCGTGGTGGCCACGGATATCGGGGAAGAAGTGATTATACAGGCACGGAAAATCCTCAATGAAAGTAAGCTCCTGGAACAGATCGTAAGCGACAGGAAAGGGTTGTTGCAGGGAGAACTGAAACTAGGGATCATTCCTACGCTCGCGCCCTATCTCCTCCCCCTGTTCATTCCCCAGTTCACTAAAAAATACCCCTCCGTAAAGCTCAAAATATCTGACCTCACCACCTACCAGATCATTGAGCAGCTTCGCAACGGCAGACTGGACGCCGGGTTACTGGTGACACCGCTCAACGATGCCGGAATCAGGGAATACCCGCTGTTCTACGAGGAAATGGTCGCTTACGTTTCCCGCTCCAGCGCGGCTTTCAAAAAAACCTATGTACTGCCCGACGATTTAGACGGCTCCAAACTCTGGTTGCTGGAAGAAGGACATTGCTTCCGCACACAAATTATGAACCTCTGTGAATTGAAGAAACAATCGGCCCACAGTGTAAGTTTCGAATATGAAGCAGGCAGTATTGAAACCCTCCGCAAAATGGTGGAGATCAACAGCGGGGTCACTGTTCTGCCCGAACTCGCCACACTGGACCTTTCCGCCAAACAAATGAGCTTGCTGCGGCATTTCAAATCGCCGGCCCCCATGCGGGAAGTAAGCCTGGTGATCCACCGGGATTTCGTGAAAAGAAGGCTTATTGAAGTGCTGCGGGAAGAAATTCTGGCCGGGTTGCCCGCGAAGATCAAAAAGAACGGGGCGAAACGGGTGGTGCCGGTAATGAAGTAGTTTCTCGCAACGGCACTACGACGCAACGTTAAGCGAATGCTGAATCCATATATCTTTAAGTTAATATGCAAGTACCGTATTATATCGATCTGCTTGGAACATTTGTCTTTGCACTCTCGGGTGCACTGGCGGCGTATGGTAAATTATTGTACCGTGATCTTTTCGGGATATCTTTTACCGCCTTCATCACAGCGATCGGCGGCGGTACATTAAGAGACATCACCCTCGGGGTGCACCCGCTTGCCTGGGTGGCCGACGGCAATTACCTGATCGTGATCTTCCTGGGTGTACTCACCGCGGTTTCCTTCCGGAAAACACTGTTGCGACTCCGCAAAACCTTGTTCCTGTTCGATTCCATCGGTATCGGACTGTACACCATCCTCGGCGTTCAGAAATCACTCAGTTTCGGCGTACATCCTTTGGCGGCAATCATACTGGGCATGTTCTCCGCCGTATTCGGCGGGGTGATCCGGGATACCCTGGTGAACGAAATCCCCCTCATCTTCCGGAAAGAAATATACGCCACTGCGTGTCTTGCGGGCGCGATCGTATTTGTAGTGATGAACCGGTTCGGCATCAGTGCCAACATCAGTTCCATCACCGGTATCCTGGTGATTATCGCCATCCGTATCGTTTCCGTTCAATACCGCATCTCCCTTCCAAGGATTGAAGACTAGATTTTGATTACCGTTAACAACAAAAATTTGCATCATCCATTCCTTCCAATGTACCTTTACGGTCAAATCAGTATTGGTATATGGACCACCCCGATGAAGGGCTGAAAGGCAGTCGCTTCCCCTATCTTATCCTCCTGCTCCTCGTGTACGGAGCATTTTCCTGTAAACAACCGCTCCGCAAAATGGCCGGGTTCTCCGAACAGGCTGTAGATTCCCTTCAGGCCTCCGTTCCCGATGGAACTTTGTTGCCAACAGATACACCCGACCACCGAAAAGTGATTTACCTGAGTTTTGATGATGGTCCCAACAACGGCACGCGTGTGGTCCACAACATCCTTCGGCAGGAGCAGGTTCCCGCTACCTTTTTCCTGATCGGCATACATGCTTTTGGAAGTCCTTTTCAGCATAAAATGCTGGAAGAGTTGAAACAGGATCCATCTTTGCTACTTTGTAACCACAGCTTTACCCATGGCTTCAGGAACAAATATGAACTGTATTACAACCACCCGGATTCCGTAGTGAAAGATTTCAGGCGGAATGCGGACAGCCTTCATTTTTCCAACAACATCGCCCGGACCCCCAGCAGCAATATCTGGCGGCTTCCGAAAGTTTACGGCGACTATTACAAAAGAAGAAAACCGGCCGCCGATTCCCTCTCCAACGCCGGCTTCCAACTCGTGGGCTGGGATTGGGAATGGAGCTACAACAGCAAATTCGAGTTAAAGCAAACCGCAGACGAACTCTTTAACGAGATCAGCGGTCTTTTTAAACAGAACGGCACGAAAATAAAGGACCATCTTGTGCTGCTCGCGCACGACCATACCTTCACCGATGCCACGGATTCCACGCGCCTGATCAGCTTTATTCAGAAAGTGAAGGCCTCCGGTGAATACCGGATCGCATTGCTGAACCACTACCCTGGTTTGGAAAACTAACACCCTCATTTTGCCATTGCAAAGTTCCCCTACCGGAAAATCACCAAGTTTCCCGGCGTGAATACACCGTACCCGGTGGCACCGCTATAGCGGTGCCACCGGGTACCCGTTTTTTTCCGTACATTCGGGGATACCATTAACTTATTTAGCACCATGAAAAAACTCCTTGCGGCAGCGTTGCTCGTATTTCCGGGCACCTCCCTTCTTGCACAACAACCCACGTATTCAGCGCTTACCATTCTTCCTGAAGAGCCTACACCCGGCAGTACCATCACCGTCAATTACAATCCGAAAGGAACCCCGTTGGAAAAATCAAAACAAGTTTCGTTATCGTATTACACTTTTGGGAAGAAATCGGTAGCCGATGATATCGTACTGAAAAAAAGCGGTTCTTCCTGGACCGGAACCTTTATATTGCCCGATTCCGGTGACGCCTTCGTACTCAAACCCTTCAGCGGAAAGGATGTGGACGGCAACGATAAAAAAGGTTATGCCTTTTTTGTATTCGAAAAGCCCGGAACACCACTCAAAGATGGCTACAATTCAATGAGCAATATTTACAGCGGGATGGCCTGGCAAACTGGTATTGAACCCGACAGTAAAAAATCTGCGCATTACAAGCACAAATTCTATGAAGGTTCCGAGTTAAAAAACATGAAGAAATTCAGTGAAAAACTCGATTACCTCACGTATAAAAAAGATACAGCCGGCGTATTCAACCTGTTCAGCACCATGCCCGCCGATACTTCCGCGAAAGAGCAGGATTACAGCCAGGCCGCCTACCTTGCCGGCAGAATGAAGAACAAACCTGTTGCTGCATTGCTGGCCGAAGTACAGAAACTGAAGTACCCCGATGGCATGATGGTCAAACAGGAAGTGTATAAGGAGTACAATGCCGCCAAATCGGTAAAGGATAAGCTGGCTGTGATAGAAGCTTTCAAAAAGAAATATCCGGGAGACGCCACCGCGGAAATGATGGCTTCGAACATGCAGGCCAATCTTACCATGATGATCGCGAAAGAAAATGGTATCGATGCGGCAATAGCCAACGTTCCAGCTTCTTCAAAAGGCGCCGCGCTGGCCAATACGTACAACAGCATCGCCTGGCAGAATTGTCTCGCAGACAAAGACATTGATAAATCCGCTGAACTCTCTGCAAAATCTCTCCAGATTATACAGGATGAAATGCGCACCATGGCCGCCAAGCCGGTGAATATGCCGCCTTCTCAGTACAAACAAAACCTGGAGCAGAGCTATGGCATGTTTTCCGATACTTACGCGTTCCTCCTGCACAAACAGGGCAAACACAAAGACGCCCTGAAGTACCAGGAAATAGCCATTCAGACCAATAAAGACCCCGAAATGCTGGAGCGCTACACTTTGTTCCTTGAAAAAGCAGGCAATCCCGCAAAGGCATTGAAAGAACTGGAAGCCAATGTTAAAGCAGGCAACCAGACATCGGCGATGAAGGAGCAACTGAAACGCCTGTACGAAGCAAAAGGTAAGAACGATTTCGACACTTACTTCACCGCATTGGCAGCAGAAGCCAGGAAGAAAAAAATGGAAGAAATCCGCAAAAGTATGATCGACGAAGCAGCCCCCACTTTTGCACTAAATGATGTTTCCGGGAAAAAAGTAAGCCTGAATGAACTGAAAGGAAAAGTAGTGGTGGTGGATTTCTGGGCCACCTGGTGCGGCCCCTGCATCGCTTCTTTCCCCGCCATGAACAAAGCGCAGAACAAATACAAAGATGATCCTAACGTTGTTTTCCTTTTCGTGAACACCTGGGAAAACAATGTGGAAGATAAAAAGAAGAACGTGGAAGACTTTATGAAAGGCAAACCCTACGCTTTCAATACTATTCTCATGGACAATGAAAGCACGATGGTATCCGACTTTAAAGTAAACGGCATTCCTACGAAATTCGTACTGGATAAAAACGGCAGAATCCGTTTCAAAGCGGTTGGCTTCAACGGTAAAGAAGAAGAAACTGTAGAGGAGCTTTCCACCATGATAGAACTGGCAGGAAAATCATAAGCGTTTAAAATAGTTATTGGAGAAGGATCACAGCAATGTGGTCCTTTTTTATTTTCAGAAAATATGTACATTTGATTTCCCACCACAAACAAACGCCACCACTTATTTATTCATTTAAACCAACTGTTCCATGAACGAGTTTTTTGAACCCGTGCTGGCGCTGAAAGATGGCGTTGCCCTGCACGAAGAGGATGGCATCGTACACAAATCCGTAACGTACTGTACGGAGGAAGAGTACCTTCATTTCGACCAATCTTGTGTCCACAAACATGAGTATTTTAACGGGTGCCTGGTACAGATGCCTGGCGCTTCTTACGAACACAATTCCGTAGTCGTAAACTTGATCTGGTACCTGCAAAGCCTTTTAAGGGAAACCAATTTTATCACCATGCCTTCCGACATTAAAGTAGCGGCGCCGGATATGCGCACTTTCTTTTACCCCGACGTGAGCATCATCAAAGATGCACCCGTTTTCAGGAAGGGTGATTTCGATGTGGTACTGAACCCCGTGGTTGTGATTGAAGTATTGTCTAAAGGCAGTAAGGAACGCGATTTCATTCTGAAGTTTGAAAAATACAGTCAGATTCCATCGCTGAACGAATACATTGTGGTGGATTCAAATTCCTGTTATGTACGGGTGGCCAAACGGCCGGAAACAGGAGATTGGCGCTTCGGCGATGCGATTATCGATATCAATGGGTCTTTCCACATTGCCGCCATCGATAAAGAAATTCCGCTCAATGAAGTGTACCGGAGGGTGGTATTTAAGAAACGGAGAAAAAGACCAGGCCTCTGAGTGTATTAATGCAAGCTGACGCTGAAATAAATACTAGATAAAAAAGAAAAGCCATAGGTGATACTCCGTTGTATCGCCTATGGCCCCAGATTTCTTTTATTACAATGCGGTCCTACCATCCATCTCCATCCAGCATGTTCCCCATTCTGCCGAGGATACTGCCTTCTTCCTTCCTGTTCACCGTTCCGTAAGAGATAATTCTACTTGCCAAACGACTGATCGGCAATGTTTGTATCCACACCTTTCCTGGACCGCGCAATGTCGCAAAGAACAAGCCCTCTCCTCCAAAAATAGAATTGCGGATGCCGCCTACAAACTGGATATCATAGTCGATGGTTTGGGTGTACGCCACCAGGCAGCCTGTATCTATTTTCAGCATTTCGCCGGGCTGGAGTTCCCTTACCAAAACGTGTCCGCCCGCATGTACGAACGACATGCCATCTCCTTCCAGCTTCTGCATGATGAATCCTTCGCCGCCAAAAATACCGGTACCGAGTTTGCGCTGGAATTCAATGCCAACACTAACGCCTTTGGCGGCACAAAGGAAAGCATCTTTCTGACAGATCACTTTTCCACCCAGTTCAAACAGGTCGAGCGGAATGATCTTCCCGGGATAAGGCGAAGCGAAACTTACTTTCTTTTTCCCGTAACTGGCATTGGTGAAGGCGGTCATGAACAAACTTTCACCGGTGAGCAGGCGTTTTCCCGCAGACATCAGTTTACCGAGGATGCCGCTTCCCTGCTGCTGGGAACCATCGCCAAAGATGGTCTGCATCTGGATGCCATCGTCCATCATCATAAAACTTCCGGCTTCCGCCACAGCAGTTTCCTGGGGATCCAGCTCCACTTCCACATACTGCATTTCTTCCCCGTAAATCCTATAGTCTATTTCGTGATTCGTGCGCATGATTTTTTTTGCTAAAATACCTAATTCCTAAATTTTTTTGAGCAGTAACTTCTGATCTTTGAAGGCTACGGCTTTGTCCATCATTTCCAGCAACGCCGGCCATTCTTCGGCTTTCAGGAAAGATTTCCGATACCCTTTTTCTATTTTAAGGATCAGCTTGTTTCCTTCTATATTTCCCTTAGCACTGAACCAACCCGTGGCATTATTCACCGTGGTTTGTATGTTATCAAGCCCTTCCACAGTGTACCCTTTTGGAATCTCCAGTTCCACCACATGCATAAAAGAACGCGCGTAGGGCATATAAACATCATCTTTGCGGTTGCGTTGCTCATCTTTGATGTCCAGTTGTCCGCCCACCAATGCGCCCAGGTCGATCAGGTAGTTTTCTCCTGCACGTTTTGTAATGTTATCCAGTTTGAATTCCGTATCATAAATGAATTCGGGTTGCGTATGGCGAATTCCCGATTGCTTCACTTTCCATTGGGTAACGGCAACAGGTTTCACACCAAACTGGTCGTTGATTTCCTGCGTAAAAACTTCCTTCATCCCCGCTCTGGCTTTCTTCATGGCCAATTTGTATTCTTCGGCCAACGCTTTTGTTTTGCGGTTGGACTCCAGGTCCTCCACGAAGTTCTTTTCCAGACCAAAGGCGGCTCTTTCTTCGTTGCAAAAATCCTCATACAAAAGCAGCTCTTGTTGCATCGGCGCTCTGAAATGCCCGGTAAGTACGGTGTTTCTTTTTACGTTCACCTGTGACAGATCATTGTCGGGGAAACTCAACTGAAGATGCTCCAGGTGATGATTGTTGATCGCTTTTTCGAAGGGGACCGTCACCTTTCCGGTACCCATGGCCTGTTTCTGGTAATTCTTCCATACTACCCTGGTACTGAGGCCAGGCGCTTCCTGGTTCTCATAATGGTAAGGCACCGCACCCGCGTTGGTAAACAGGGTTTCCATGGAGTACAACTGGTCGCTGCTCCTGTAAGGTTTGATCATTATAGTGAGGTCGGAAGACAGGAAAATATCTTCTTCCCTCGGACCATATTTGGACGTAAAGGCATACACTTCGGGTTGCAGACCGAACATCTTCAACAACTCACTATATACCAGCAGACAATAGTTTTCATTGATAGAACGGGCATTCGCTGAAGGGTCCACAGGGCGTATTTCCTTTTTGTCCTCATCGTCATAAAACAATACGTAACGCATGGCGTAGAAGATATGAGCGGCAAGGCTGTCGTCAGGAATTTTTCCATTCTTTTTCTGATAAGACCTGAGTAACCCGTTCACATTGGTGTAAAGCATCGTGAAGGCGCCCATCGCTTTTTGTGTGGCCATATTGGTCACGTCCGCTGCAATCTCTTTGTACAGTTCCTCCCGGTCCACTTTATCATTTAAGTTCCCTGGTTTTTGGCGCGGCGTTCTTGTTACGGAATTTTTCATCAGTCCACCGACACCAGGAATCAGGTGCAATCTTATGATAGGCAATTGCCTGTAACTGGAAAACCAAAGCCCTGTGGGGTGGGCATTCACATCGGCGACACTGGCGGAAAACTCCCAGTCGTCTTCCAAATCCGATACCTTCAATTTAGGCGCGCCATTCACACTGATGTGCTCCAGCGCGAACTTTTTGCTGACGATGCCATGCAGGGAGTAATGCAGCACGGGCACCTCGTCGGCCAGCACATAAGCCAGCGGAAGCGTTCTTGCACTGGCAACATCATTGGCGCGTTTGTACAACTGAATATAATAATCCAGTATATCGCCAATTTCAAGTCCGGGAATAGCCAGTTTTGCTTCGCGGTTCTTTTTTTCATCCACTGTGAATACCGTTTCATCGGCATCCACTTCCTTCATGGACCCATCCGGTTTGATGATGCGCACCCCCACAAAAGAGATCACATCACTTTTTTCAAAGCTTGATTTTTTGCCTTCATATGCGGTATAGTTGATGGAGGAATAACTCTCCAACGCAGCCTTGTCCTGTATTTTAACCCGTTCCCTGAATGTACGGACGATTGTTTTCTCTTTTGAAACGGCCATGGAGATGCCATAGTAGTGGACCTTATTCCGGGCACTGGCTTCCACTTCATTGTGGCGCGCGATCACCACATAAGAAAACTTCTTAGCGCTATCGGGCACTTTTGTTGCTTTAAAAGCTTTGATGTCCCAGTTCCATACTTCATTACGAACTTCCTCCGAACGTTTTTTGTACTCCTCTTTTGAGCTTTGTGCGCATAGGGATAAAACGGAAAACAGAAGGGTCAGTGATCCAATAAACTTTTTCATGTAAAGGGGTTATGATCGGGTAAGAATAACTTGTTCGTTGTAGTATTTTTTCAGTGCGGAAATGTCTTCGTTCCATTGAACGATGTTTTTTAACGGCAGGCGCGTTTGCGATAAACTGATCTTCTTTTTGTACAGCAGGCCGCCTTTTTCAGCCATGGCCGTGATGGTGATCGCATAGCCTGGTCTTTGCACTGAAAAGGCTTTGGGCGTTGATTTCAGTGTATAGCCTTCCGGGAAGGAGAAGAAGGTTTGTTGTTCAATATTGTATTTATAGGGAAACTCATAGTCGGCGGTCCTTTTGGTGGTATCGATGCTTGCTGAAGCGAATTCTTTCCTGAAATCCGGCTCAAAATATATTTCTTTTCCGAAGGAAGAAGCGGCCTCTTTCCATTCGAATGTATACCCTCCGTCAAGGTTACCAGACCAATTGTCCAGCGAAGGCTTCTTCAGCCCGGACAATACAAATCCTTTGCGGTTCTCGCGGAAATAATCTACCAGCATTTTCTCCTGCTCCTCTTTAGAAAAGGAGTGCAGGGCCGAAAGCAACCCTGATTTCGATTCGCCGCGCCAGGTGAACTTTGTGTTTCCTTTAAAGTCGGTTCCATTGATCACAATTTCGGAAACCTCTGATTTCGTATTCTGGGTGAAATCTCTTTCGGGAACTTTTTCGAGAAGAAATCCTTCCCCGTCTTCTATTAATACCTGCCGCCCCTGGATGCGTTGCGCATACTCTTCCCATCCGATGAAACTTTCCGTGCCATCCAGGAAAAAAGTTTTCCCTTCTGATTTCACGGCACAGATCATGTGATTGTCCACGCACAACGAAGGCGTACTGTAATCGTAAGCGAGGTGGTTCGTGCCGATCCAGCACAACCGCGCATCCACACCGGAAGCTTTCAGCAACGACCGGGTAAGGTTAGCCATACCCTTGCAATCACCATATTTTTTCTGCAATACCTGCTCCGCTTCCATGGGCCTGAATCCGGCGATGCCGTTCTCGAACGCGATGTAACGGATATTGTCCTGCACCCAATGCAAAACCCGTTTCATTTTTTCAACCGGATCGGTGGCGCCATTGGTTATTTCACGGGCCTTCGCTTCAATAGCCGGCGTACTGATGGTTAACCCCTTTACCAATGAATGGTACCATTTGTATTGATCCGGCAAAGTGGCAAAGTACTTTACGGTACCCGTTTCCACCGCGGCTTCCTGGGTAAGCAACATCAGGTGGGGATACACATGGCTGGGACCCGGCATGCCCGGCTGTTTTTTCTGCGCCGGAATATTTTTCAATGTATAGGTATGTACCTGTGCGCCTGTGTTTTTCCCTGTACCGGGTTGTACCGATTTTTCAATGGTTACGCCCTCCATGTTGCGCTCGCGTATTTCCAGTTTCATCCAGGCGGGAACAACGATCTCCACTTTTTTCATTTCCACCGGAAGGCTTTCGGGGAAATAGACCGTGGTGAAATACTTGGGATCGAGAATGGTTTTTTTGAGCTCCACCGCTGTTTCAGAACCTTTCTTTTCCAGCGGAACCTCAAAAAAATACACCCTTGCATCGGAGAAGAAAATATCATCTACGGAATAGTATTCGTCCCGCACTTTCAAGCCTTTCAGTTTTTTCCCGGAAACATGCACTTCCGCCGCGTCTACACGACTTTGCTCATTGTAAAACTCCACATAAGGAACAACCCCACGGGTGGCGTCGCACCTGTACCTGGTAAAAAAATGCTGTTTCACATGAACGGGATTGTCTTTATCGCCCTTCGCGAATTCGTACCGTTCAATGCGTTCGGCCATCACAATATCATCATCCGGGGTTTGCGCGGTAACCGTAAAAGATACCACGGAAAGGAGTAAGGCTAAAAAAGGAGTTTTCATATATCTCGCGTGAAATGCAATGATATATGAAAACTCCTTAATTGTTCAATTATTGTGCGGAATATTTAGAACCAGCTTCCGGTCCATTTCTTACCCACGGCACCGCCAAGTCTTCTTTCCCTTCTGGCCACGGCCCTTCTGTGCGCGAACATGGTGATGAACATCAGTGGCAGGAACAGGAGGGTGAACGGCGGAATGCCCAGGAACGATACCCATTTGCCCCCGTACATCCTGCGCATGGGCCTTTTCAGGCGCTCCGCGATAAGGTACATACTGGGCACGATCAGCAGGGTCATGAAGAACGCCAGGATCAACCCGAATATGATGGTCCAGGAAAGTGGTTTCCAGAACACGGCGTTGTCGCCTCCGAAGAAGATGTTCGGGTTCAGTTCCGAGAACATCCTGATAAAGTCGATGTTGAAGCCCACCGCGATGGGGATGAAACCGAGGATAGCGGCCACCGCCGTAAGCAATACGGGGATGATCCTGGTTTTACCGGCTTCTATTACCGCATCCCTGGTTTTGACACCACGCCCACGGAGTTCATCGGCGAATTCAATCACCAGGATACCGTTTTTCACCACGATACCCGCAAGCCCCACGATACCGATACCCGTCATTACAACCGAAAGCGTCATCCCGGTGATGGCGAAGCCCAGCAATACACCGATGATACTGAACACGATCTCGGTAAGGATGATCACTGGTTTACTGATGGAGTTGAACTGGAGCACGAGGATAAAGAGTATCAGCATCAGCGCGATCAGCATGGCGTTTCCGAGGAATGCGCCCGTCTCGGCCTGTTGTTCCCCTTCACCTGTTTGTTTGATGGTCACACTTTCGGCAGGTTTGCGGAAACGATCAATATATCCTTTGATCTCCTGGTTCACACCGGTAGGCGTATAGCCCTGGGTGAGCAATACATTCGACGTAAGGGTAATGGTCCGCTTCTGTTTTTTGCGGATCACACTTCCAAGGGTACTGGTGTAGTCCACTTTCACGAGTGAACTGAGCGGAATACTTTTGAAACCACCCGTGGCCATATCGCGGAAATAGATGTTCATGTTCAGCAGGTCCACGAGGTTCTTGCGTTGCACTTCCAGGTTGCGGAGCTGTATTTTGTATTCTTCTTCTCCTTCTTTGATCTTGGTGAGTTCCCTTCCGAAGAGGGCGGTACGGAGTTGCATCCCGATCTGGGCCGTGGAAACACCTTCGCTCAGGGCGCGCTCCCGGTCAATAGTAAGCGCTATTTCCGGGTTGGTGAGGTCCACGTCCATTTTCAGTTCTTCCACACCCGGAACACGGATGGAGTCGAGGTAGTTCTTCAATGCCACGGAGGTTTTGATCAGGTCATCGAAGTTCTCGCTCGCGATCTCAATGTTTACGGGCGGCTCGGTGGGCGGACCACCCTGCTCCTGGTCAACGGATATTTCAGCGCCGGGAATCCCTTTCATCACGGCACGGATGGAGTCAAGATAAGGCGCGGAGGATCTGCCATGTCTCTTTTCGAATTCCACGAAGGAAACCTGGATACGTCCTCTTTCTGGACGCGTACTTCTGTCGCCGCTCATCGGATCACTCGCGCCCACGGCGATATTCGTGATCACACTTTCCACCATCGGGTTCTCTTTGCCGTTTTCCATATCCAACACCTTATACACCCTTGATTCGAGTTGTTTGGTGATGGAATCGGTGTACTTCACATCGGTACCCACAGGCAGTTTGAGGTACACAAAAATCTGGTTGGGATCGCCGCTGGGGAAGAACACCACCTGCACCCTTCCCGTGGAAGTGGCGATGCCGAATACGATAAACGAAAAGATCAGCAATCCGAAGGTGCCTACCAGCAGCCAAACGGGGCGCCAGCCTTTCAATGCCCAACGCAGCGCCGTTTCATACCTGCGCATGATGCCCGGCAATACCTTGTTCTGGAAAGAATGGATCCAGCCATCCAGCACATATACGTTGAAGATGGACAATATTACAATGAACAGGATCAGGTTGCCAAGGAAAGTAAAGCCAAAGAGATCAAGCAGTATGCCGATCGCCACGGCGATCCAGAACAACGGCTTTCTGAAAATATCCGACTTCTTCTTCACGTGCCCGTCTTCCGGATGGTTCATGAAGTCCACGGCGAACACCGGGTTCATGATGAACGCCACGATCAGCGAAGCGGATAGTGTAAAGATGAGCATCGTTGGCAGGTAGATCATGAACTTACCAATGATGCCGGGCCAGAACAACAGGGGAATAAAGGGCGCCAATGTGGTGAGCGTTCCCGATAATACCGGCACGAACACTTCTCCCGCGGCCATTTTCGCGGCCCTGACAGGCGACATTTTACCTTTCGCTTCCACGAATATCCGGTGCGTGTTTTCAATCACCACGATGGCGTCGTCCACGATGATGCCCAACCCGAAGAGCAACGCGAACAATACGATGAAGTTCAGGGTAACGTTCGTACCCACGATAAGATCAGCGGCCGGCAGGAACATGAAGGCCACGAACATACTCAGCGGTACCGAAAGCGCCACGAAGAACGCGTTGGTAATACCCATGAAGAACATGAGGATGATGAGTACCAGGATGAACCCGATCACAATGGTGTTCACCAGTTCGTTGAAAGAAGTGCGGGTGAGCTTACTCTGGTCACCGGTGATCACCACGTTCAGGTTTTCCGGGTAGTAATTCTTTGTAAGGTCATCCACCACTTCCTTCACTGCATCGGAAGTTTCAATGAGGTTCTCCCCCGATCTTTTGATGATGTTGAGGGTGATTACTTTTTTACCATTCAAGCGCGCATAGCTCTCTGTATCCTTGATGGTATCCTTTACGGAAGCCAGGTCACGGAGATAGAGTGGCGCTCCGGTGGAGTTTCTTACCACGATCGCTTCAATATCTGCAGCTGTTTTAAGTTGTCCTTTTAACTGCAATGTGCGTTTCATGTTGCCCACTTCCAGCTGTCCGCCGGAGATATCCATATTTTCGCGGGCCACGGCGCCGGCGATATCATCGTAGGTCACATTGGCGGCCTGCATCCTGTAATTGTCCACGTTAATCTGGAACTCTCTTTCAGGCGCGCCTACCAGGTCCACACGGTTGATCATGGGCAGTTCTTCCAGCCTGTCCTGTGTTTCGTCGGCCATTTCCTTGAGCTTCATCAGTTCAAAGTCGCCGCTGATGTTCACGTACATGATGGGCTGGTCGGAGAAACTCACTTCCTGCACGGTGGGTTCCTGGGTGAGATCGGTGGGCAGATCGGTTTCTGCTTTGTCCACCGCGTCTTTCACTTTTTGCAACGCGATATCCACTTTCACATCGGTATCAAATTCCACCATGATGGCCGAGAAATCCTGTACGGAAGTACTGGTCACTTTAGTGATCTTCGCCCCGGTGATGGATTTGATCTGTTTTTCGATGGGTTGCGTTACCAGGTTCTCCATATCTTTTGGTGAGTTCCCCACATACACCGTTTGAATGTAAATGGTAGGGATCACGATATCGGGAAACTGTTCTTTGGGCAAGGTTCTGAAGAGCGTCACACCTACTACTGAGATGAACAGCATCAGCAGGTAGATGGAGGTCTTGTTGTTAATGCTCCAGGAGGTAGGTTTAAACTGCTTAAACTTACCGGATAAACTTTCTAGATGGCTCATGTATGGGCGAATAAGTTATGAGTTGAATTACTTGGCTTCCGTGGTAATGGGTTGGCCATCGTACAGGCCCTGGAATCCTTCTGTTATCAACACATCTCCGGGTTGGAGACCACTCTTCACTTCCAGTTTGTTGGCATACAGTTCTCCCACGGTAACGGTGCGTTTGCGCGCCACCATTCCTCCTTTCTCTTTCACGGCCACAAGTACAAATTTGCTGGTTTCATCGTTCTGCAAGGTGTTCACGGGAATGGTGATGGCGTCTTTGTTGCCATAATCCTTGATGCGCACCTTGGCCACCTGGTTGGGCCGCACCTTGGAGTTTCCGGGCACTTTGGCTTCGATGTAGAAAGAACGCGTGGCGGGATCAATCACCGAGCTCACCACATTCACATTGGCTGTGATGGTGCGGTCGTTATCGTCGGGTAATACGATTTCCACCTGGCTGCCTTTGGTCACGCGTCCGAGGTAATTTTCAGGTACGTTGGCCACCAATTTCAGGCTGCTGGTATTGACGATGCGGATCTGCGGACCGGTAGCGCTCATGCCGGTGAAAGCCTCTCCCACACGCACGTTCACCACATCCGCCACACCGGATGTAGGGGCGGTAACATTCATCAGACTGATCTGGTTCTCGAAAATAGCGATGTTCTTTTCAAGGCTCTCCACCTGTGTTTTGGCGGTGAGTACGTTCTGGTAAGCGCCAATGCCTTGGTCCCAGAGGTTTTTGGTCCTGTTGTAAGTATCTCTTGCTGTTTCAAGCTGCACTTTCAGCGGGGCGATCTGCTGGCGGATCTGCTGGTCATCCAGTCTTGCGAGCAGTTGTCCTTTTCTTACCGCGTCACCCTGTTTCACGAACAGGGCCTTAACGATACCGCCCTGCCCGTTGGGAGGGGCCACATAGGCGGAGTTCTCCGCATCCACGGTTCCCTGCAATTCTATGAAGTGAGAGAACGCCTCAGTCTGAATAGGACTCACGCTTACCAGTTTGACGTTCTTGGATTTACCGGCGGCGGTATCCAGTTTACTGATCTCCTGTTCCAGCGCGGTGATCTTATCCGATATTCCCTGCTGTTCTTTTTTCAGTTTATCCAGTTCGGCCTTTTTTCCGGCAAGCTCATCTTTGGTAGCGCTTCCGCAGGAATAAAGGAACAATGTAACCCAAAGCAGCCCGTAAAAGTGCTGTTTCTTCATGTTATAATATTTAAGGATCATAGCGATTTGATTGGTTGGCGTTGAATAAATTAGAGTTTTCCTAAAGAGCGTTGGTAACTGATTTTGGCGATGATGGCGTCGTACATGGCCTGGAAATAATTGGACTGAGAGGTCTGCAGGTCGTTCTCCGCCTGGATCAGTTCGAAACTGTTGCCCAGTCCCTGTTCAAATTTCAGTTTGGTCGAATTGTACACTTTCTCCGCCAGGTCAATGTTGCGTTGTTGCTCATCGAAACTGAGCAGCGCGTTCTTGAGTGATTCCCTGTTTATGGTTTGTTGCAGGTCGATCACCCGCTTCAGGTTTTCCAGGGAGTTCTCCGCTTTTTCAACCTGGTACATCGACTGTTTCACCTGGTACCTGCGCTGGAAGCCATCGAATATGGGCACACTGATGTTTACGCCCGCGTAACCGGTACTGTACCAAAACGCGTCTTTGCTGAAGATGAATTTTTCCGCCTGCGCCTGCCTGGTGAAATTCCCGATCAGGGAAACCGTTGGGATATAGCGGAGTTTGTATCGTTTCAGGTCAAGTTTCTGCAATTCGAGAGAAGTCTGCAGCAATTGAAACTCTTTCCTGTTTTCGTATTGAAAAGCATCGTCCAGGATGCCCGCCTTCACTTCATCAATCGTGAGGGAATCTTTCAGCACCAATGTATCCACCTGCGGAAGACCGAGGGCATATTTTAATGCCGCATAAGAAAGGTGAATACCGTTCCTTATGGTGGTTTGCATGGTCTTCAGGTTGGAAAGCTGTACCCTTGCGCGGTCCACATCCAGTTTTTCGATGAATCCTTCCTTGAACATGATCTCGTTGTCGCGCACCAGTTTCTCAATACGCTTCACGCCATCGTTCACGAATTCCAGTTGTTTTTCCGCAATCAGTACGGCGTAATATCTTTTGTAGGCGGAGTCTTTCACATCTTCTTTAGACAATTCAATGTTCTTCTTCGCAAAATCAATGGATGCCGCCCGGGCCTGTAAGCCTACAAATACATCAGGCTGAAACAGCAACTGGGTAAGGGTTACGCCGGCGCTCGCGTTCCAGGGCTGCTGGAAACTTACCGGGCGCAATACGGGAGACGGCACATCCGTAATAGGACCATTGCTGCCCTGTACACCTTCATCCTTCAAAACCTGGTACACGGCGGAAGATGTTCCGTCGGGGAAAAGGAAGATGGGGAGTTTGTAAAAATACTGAGCGCCTATATCTCCCTTGATCTGTGGAAGCGCCTGCCCCAGGATACCTTTGTTCATGGCTTCCTGGATTTTCAGGTCGAGTTCTTTGTTTTTGAGGTCAATTACGTTCTGGTAAGCGCGGTCAACGGCTTCCTGAACTGTGAGTTCATGTTTTGTTTGCGCGAAACTGGAAGTAGAAAAAACAGCGGCCATCAGTACGAACAGGAAGAGGGGCTTCCTGCCGGCATGTTTATGGCTTTGCTTCATAAGTCGGTTCATTGTGCGTGCTTTTTTTGGTGCGTTCCGATTTGTATTTCAGAATGAGTTTATATCCTTTCATAGAGACCACCCCATACAGGAAGTGCTCCAGTATTTCCTTTTGCAGTTTCGCGATATTGTATTTGGATATGGGGAACAATTCCTGGTCGAACACCATGCCCATACAAAAGCCCATCCGGTACCTTGAAATGATATCCACCTCAAGTTCGGGGCGATACAATTCTTCTGCGATCCCCCTGCGGAGATTGCTACTGATCATATTGAGGAGAAACTGCTCCTTGAAAACCTTAAACCTTTGGAAAGCGGAGAAATGAAATCTTTCGAGATCGTAAAAAACAGTGGGATTAATGTCACTGAAGGTACGCTCAACCTGTTCCAGCACAATAAATATCTCGTCAATTGCATTCCGGGCCTCGTGAAACCCTTTCATACAATCCTCTTCGGAACGGGCGATCTCCTCTTCAATTACCGCATCCACCAGCGCGTCTTTATCGGCGTAGTACTGGTAGATGGTTTTTTTGGAGACCCCCAACTGGTTGGCGATCTCATCCATGGTAATCGTGCGGATGCCAAAGCGCTTGAACAACTCTTCGGCCTTGCCCCTGATTCTGTCTTTTACTTCCATTACTCAAAAATCTGCCCAAAACTATGGAAACTTTTTACGTCACCAAAGTTTCCCATCATTATTTTTTGCCACTCATGGAAGAAGAGGAAGTAAAAGAAAGCGCAAAGCAAAACGGCCCCAATTCAAAATCCAAAATTCAAAATTCAAAATCTCCTCTACCTTTACCCCGCATTACAAACAAACGTTGCATGGACAGTAAAAAACTACGTCAGTTGAGCAGGTGGCACTGGAAACGGATCATCCAGTATTTTTTCCAGGGCATTATCATCCTTGCCCCAATCACCATCACCGTTTGGGCGGTTATCTCCCTGTTCTCCTTTATTGACAGCCTGGTACCGGGCCTGATTCATCGTGTAGCACCAGGACTGTTAAAAACGGATGCGACCGGGCAACCGGCAAATATACCCGGACTGGGTTTTATCCTGGTGGTACTTATTGTGTTTCTTGTAGGATATGTTTCAAGCTTCTTTGTAGTGGGCAGGCTCGTGGATATTTTCGATAAGATACTGGAAAGAACCCCGGGCATCAAGTTTATCTACAGTTCAGTAAAAGACTTTTTTGAAGCGTTCGCCGGTGATAAAAAGAAGTTCAACCGTCCGGTGCTGGTTTCCCTGGACAACAATGATGTTTGGCAGGTGGCTTTTATCACCCAGGACGACGGACACCAGTTTGAATTGCCCGCTCACGTAGCCGTGTATGTGCCTTTTTCTTATTCCATTGCCGGAAAGGTGTACTGGGTACCTGCGGAACGGATCAAACCCCTCCCACATGTGAATGCGGGTGATGCGATGAAGTTCGCCATCTCCGGCGGCGTCACGCATGTAGAAGAAGGACACTGATTTTTTTGCAACATTGCGGCAATTATATTTTGCAACATAGTTTCATTTCATACATTTGCAACCTAATTGCATTTTATGAAAAGATACTATTACGCTATGGGCCTGGCGGCCCTTGTCTTAACCTTCAGTGCCTGCCGGAAAAATGACAACGACGCTCCGGTAGAAAAAGAAAACAAATTTGTGCGTATCCTCGTATCGGATGACGCTTCCCCGTCGCTCACGTTGCTGGATCCCGCAACAGGTTCACAGACCCCATTTACCGGCTCCGGACCGTTGCTGGCGCTTTATCCCACAGGAAGCGGCCGATTTGCAGGTGTGGTGAACAGTTCCGGCAACCTGGTAAGTTTCTTCGACAGTGGCGTGGAAGCACATGACGACCATGCACACCTGAAAGGAACGCCCAAATGGGCCCTCACCACTTCCACCCGTGTAAAACCCGCCCACTTCAAAGCCTGGGGCAACCATATTCTCGCCTTTAACGACGGAGATGGTTCTTTAAGCGCGGTAAAAGAATCTGACCTGCATACACAGGCTGCCACCAGCACCATCAATGCCGGGACGGCGCACCATGGCGCCATGGCCATCTTTAACAACGGAACCATTGCCGTTACCTTGAAAACGGGTGCCGTGGCGGGAAGCTTACCCGAAAAAGTAAAGGTAATCGATGCATCCGGCAACACGCTCCATACCGGTACAATCTCCACCGCGGGTATGCACGGCAATGCAGGCAATGGTACCCTTGCGGCTTTTGGCGCACCGGAAGGCATCCTTACCATCACCGATGCAGGGGTAGAAAAACTGATCCCCTATCCCGATGGAATCGGCACCAACTGGCTGAGCACACTACACTACGGAAAAGCATCTGCAAAATTCATCGGTGTAAGGGCGAAGTTCGGAGTGTTCCTCATCGACCCTTCTTCCAATACAATCTCCGCGCTGTACCAGTCGGACAAAATTAAATCCGCCTCCTTCGACGCGGCCGGCCGGAACGTGATCATCCTCGAAGAGAACGGTACCCTACGGTTGTTCAATCCCGTAAGTAAGACCCAGATCGCCTCGGCGAACATGACACAATTGGTGTTCCCCGCCACTGGTGGTCCGGCCTATACTTCCAGCACCAAATATGTGTACCTCACCAACCCGGAAAAAGGTGAACTCTACATGCTGCGTACAACGGACCTTACACTTTTTAAAACCGTGAACATCTCAGGCAAACCTGGAAAAATCGCGATGATCGGCGCAGATCTTGATAAGGAAGACAACGACTGATAACATAGCGTAGACAAAAATTTGAATGCAGGAAGACTTCCTATTATGGAGGACCTTCCTGCTTTTTTTATAAAACCCGCCCCCTGAAAGATTTTCCAACTTTGGTTGCTGAAAATTCAGGTGTTTTCAACAGAAAGAATACCGTTGTTTTCTCCCTTCAACACCGTTATTTCACGATTGCCTCCTACTCCATCGCAAACGATCTTTGGGGCATGAAAAAAATACTGATCTGTTGCTGTTTTATTTTGTGGGTCCACTCCGATCTTATGGCCTGGGGCTTTTATGCGCACCGTTTGATCAACAAGCATGCGGTATTCCTCCTTCCGCCTGAAATGATCGTATTCTTCAAACCGCACATCGGCTACCTCGAAGAAAGGGCCACGGCACCGGACAGCAGAAGATACATGGTGCAGGAGGAAGGGCCCCGCCACTACATTGACCTGGACCATTATGGTACTTATCCTTTCGATTCCCTACCCAGGAAATGGACCGCGGCCAGCGAAAAATTCGGGCAGGATATCCTGAACGCGCACGGCATTGTACCCTGGTGGATCCAAACCATGCTGGCCAGGCTAACCAAAGCCTTCAGCAACAAGGACCCGGTGAACATCCTGAAAACGGCGGCCGAACTGGGTCACTATATCGCCGACGCGCACGTGCCCTTGCACACCAGCAGCAACCACAACGGGCAAAAAACAAATCAACACGGCATCCATGCATTCTGGGAATCCAGGATCCCCGAACTGCTGGCTGAAACGGAATGGGACCTGCTTACCGGGAAAGGTTTCTACATAGAAGATCCTTTTCGTTTTACCTGGCAGTTTGTATTGGAGAGCGCGGGTGCGGCAGATAGTGTATTAAACTTAGAAGCACTGCTGAACCGCTCTTTTCCGCAGGAAAGAAAATTCGCTTTTGAGTTCAGAAACGGGCAGCTGATCAAGCAATACAGTTCAGACTATAGCATTCAATACAATAAAAGCCTGAATGGCATGGTGGAGCGAAGACTAAGGTCCTCCATCCATGCAGTGGCCTCCTTCTGGATCACGGCCTGGACAGAAGCCGGGCAACCCGATCTTTCTATGCTGGAAAAACCCGCCTGGTCGGAGGCGGAAAGAAAAGAAATGGAAACCCTTCAGGCTTTTTGGAAAACACCATTGGCGGGAGCTGGCTGCCATTGATGGAAGATCATAAAAATTGCCCCGGATTTTTTGGGCAATACTTTATCTTTGGCCCGCCGTTGTATTTCCTGCCGCCATTATTAACCTGAACAGCCGAAGTTTTCAATGAACTGATTATCAGAGGCATGTTTTGACAAACAGTTCTTTTGACCTAAAATTTATGGTACACAATTTTAACGCGGGGCCATCTATTCTGCCAGCTGAAGTTTTCAAACAGGCGTCTGAAGCCATTCTTAATTTTAACGGGACAGGACTATCCATCCTGGAGATCGGACACCGGACAAACCTGTTCCAACCGGTACTCGATGAAGCCGTATCGCTCACGAAGGAACTGATGCAACTGAATGCGGACAAGGAAGTATTGTTCCTGCACGGCGGCGCCTCCACACAATTCATGCAGGTGCCCATGAACCTGCTTCCCCAGGACGGAACAGCGGTTTACCTCGATGGAGGTGTATGGGGTTCCAAAGCCATCAAGGAAGCAAAGCATTTCGGCAACGTAGTGGTGGCCGGCAGTTCTAAAGACAAAAACTACACTTATATCCAACGCGACTGGCAACTGCCGGAGACGGCGGCCTATTTCCACTATACGACCAATAATACCGTTGAAGGAACCCAGATGCACTTCGTTCCCGATGTACCCTTCCCCCTGGTGGCGGACATGAGCAGTGACATCATGAGCAGGGTGATGGATTTTAATCAATTCGATCTTATCTATGCCGGTGCGCAGAAGAATGTAGGCGCGGCAGGCGTGAACATGGTGATCGTTGATAAGAAATGCCTGGGAAAAACAGGCCGGACCATTCCCACCATGCTCGATTACCAGCAACACATCAGTAATGGTTCCATGCTGAACACACCACCTGTATTCGCGATCTATGTTTGCATGCTTACGCTCCGGTGGTTAAAAGCACAGGGTGGCGTTCCGGCCATAGAAAAGAGAAACAATGAAAAGGCAACGCTACTTTACAATACACTGGATGCACTTCCCCTGTTCAGGCCAACCGTTGTGAAAGAGGACCGCAGCCTGATGAACGTAATCTTCGTTATGGATGACCCGGAAGCAGAAAAAGAATTCCTGGACACCTGCAAAAAAGAAGGTATCGTCGGCATTAAGGGACACAGAAGTGTAGGCGGGTTCCGCGCCTCTCTTTACAACGCATTGCCATTGAGCAGTGTACAGGTCCTGACAGAAGTGATGCGCCATTTCGCCGACCGGAAAGGCTAAAAATCATTATGTTTACCCGCTGAAAAAGTTTTCCATTCTCAAAACAACACTATGGCCAATATTGCTCCTTTTAAAGCCCTCAGACCACAGGCTCAGTATGCCCGACAGGTAGCGTCGCGCCCCTACGATGTACTGAACAGCCAGGAAGCGAAAGTAGAAGCGCAGGGCAACCCTTATTCTTTTTTGCACATTACCAAATCTGAGATCAGTCTGCCGGAAGACACCGACATTCACTCCCAACCCGTTTACGATAAAGCCAAACAGAACCTCGAGGCTTTTATCCAGCGCGATGTGCTCTTCAGAGAGAACAAGCCCTGCTATTATATCTACCAGTTGATCATGAACGGACGCAGCCAGACCGGTTTGGTATGCGGCAGCTCCGTGGACGATTACGAGAACGACATCATCAAAAAACACGAATTCACCCGCCCTGAAAAAGAACAGGACCGCATCAACCACATCAAAACATCAGGCGCGCAAACAGGCAATGTATTCCTGGCCTACCGCAATGTGGACGAGATTGATGAACTGATCGAAAAGTGGAAAAAAGACAAATCGCCCGTGTACGATTTTGTGGCTGAAGATCAGATCCAACATACCATCTGGGTGATCAATGATGATAAGACCATTCAGAACATCACCGATCTGTTTGGCGCGAAAGTTCCCTGCACTTATATTGCCGATGGTCACCACCGTGCCGCTTCGGCCGCTAAAGTTCGTGCGGCATTGGGGAACAAATCAACACCGGAAGCCGATTTCTTCCTCACCACGCTGTTCCCGGCCAGTCAACTCGCTATCCTGGATTACAACAGGGTCGTGAAAGACCTGAACGGACTTACAGCCGATGAACTGCTTAAAAAACTGGAAGATCATTTTACTGTCGCGCCCGCCAATGAAGCGGTAAAACCAACAGCGTTGCATACGTTCGGCATGTACCTCGGTGGTAAATGGTATACCCTTACCGCCAAACCTGGTTCCTTCACGGAGGATCCGATCGGCATACTGGATGTCACTATTCTGCAGGAAAAAGTACTTTCTCCCATACTGGGCATCGTGGACCAGCGTACCGATAAACGCATCGATTTCGTTGGCGGTATCCGTGGTGTACAGGAACTGGAAAAAAGAGTGAACAGTGGCGAAATGGCCATCGCCTTTAGTCTTTATCCCGTTTCCATCCAGCAACTTTTCGATATTTCCGATAACGGAGAGGTGATGCCACCGAAAAGCACCTGGTTCGAACCTAAACTGAGAGATGGATTGCTGACGCACCTGATCTATTAGGCATGGCTTCCGAAGAAAAATGTAAAGCACAACGCTTTGGATTTTTCGGAACCATTAAGATTCCTCTGCGCACCTGTTTCGGGAGCAAAATATAACTAAACAAAAGAGACTGTATCTAACCTGGTACAGTCTTTTTCGTGTTATTAAAACCCGACGGCATACCCGGTTCCTCTTTCATCCACATCACCACCTTACCCATTCACGGCTGAACCAGCAATTTTCATAACTTCACACCCTATGAAATACAAAGGCTTACTTCTGTTGCTGTGCATATTATCTTCCCACGCGTTCTCCCAATCGGTGCAGGAACTCGCTGAAACCGCTCGCACCTTCACGCGCCAGCGCGATTACGCCAACGCGATACTGGTTTTGAACAGGGCAGTATCTATTGCACCAAATGACCATACATTACAACGGGATCTCGCTTACAATTATAACCTTCAGGGCGATATCAAAAAGGCCAGGGAAATCATCATGCCGCTCACGGATAAACCGGATGCCGATGAAATAACGTTCCAGGTGGCAGGCAACATTATTAAATCTTTTGAAGATGTAAAGGAGGTAGACAAACTCTACAAAAAAGCCCTGAAAAAATTCCCTGAAAGCGGACCACTGAACAGTGAATACGGCGAGTGGCTTTATGCCAAACAGGATTTTTCCGCCATCAAATACTGGGAAAAAGGCATTCAATCGGCCCCATCCTATCCCATGAATTATTACCATGCGGCGAAATACTATTACTTCACTACTGAAAAGGTGTGGGGACTTATTTACGGTGAGATTTTCGTGAACCTCGAAAGTTTTTCCGCCCGCACCGCTGAAGTAAAGAACATGCTGCTGGAAGGTTATAAAAAGCTTTTCGTGGAAACCGATCTTACGAAATTCGCCAATAAGAACGCTTTCGCAGAGGCATACCTTTCCGCCATGCAACAGCAGACCAGTCTTGTCACCAAAGGCATCCACCCGGATGTACTCAGCATGATCCGAACCAGGTTTATCCTCCAATGGTACCATACCAACGAACAAAAATTTCCCTTCCGCCTGTTTGATTACCACCGGCAGTTGCTGCGTGAAGGATTGTTTGAAGCGTACAACCAATGGATTTTCGGCGCTGCCGACAACCTCGATCAATACCAGCGGTGGACACAAACGCATGCCAAAGAAGCCGCTGATTTTACAAAGTTTCAGCGCGGGAGAGTCTTCAAAGTGCCCGAAGGGCAATATTATAAATAGGTATCCTCTCAATCATCCCTCATCGTTGGTACGGAATTTGGAAACCAGGTTTGGAAGGTTTAACAAAATTTATTTTCAATGTTCAAACACTGAATTAAACTTTCCATTACTTTTGCTGTTACAAAACCGAAAATAATCAACCATGAAGCAAGTTCTTTTTCCCGTTGCCGTAATCGCCATTATGGCATCCTGCAACAACGCTCCTGACGCAGACAAAGCCGCTACAGGAGACTCTACTGCCGCAGCCGTTGCTACCGGCGCGAATTTCGCGATAGACACCACCAGTACCGTGGAATGGCTGGGTACAAAACCCGTTGGCCAGCACAATGGTACCATGAAGATCAGTTCAGGTTCTTTTGCCGTAGAGAATGGCAACATCACAGGCGGAAGCTTTGTAATTGACGTGAACTCTCTTACAGACCTGGACCTGAAACCAGAAGATGGAAAAGAAAAACTGGAAGGCCACCTGAAAAGTGCCGATTTCCTGGACGTTGCTAAGTACCCCACTGCAAAATTTGAAATTTCCAGTGTTGAACCGCTTACCGGCGACAGCATTTCCACCCACAAAATCAGTGGTAACCTTACTCTGAAAGACAGTACCAAGAATGTAACCTTCCCAGCGAAAGTTACCCTGAGCGAGACTGAAGCCACCGCAACGGCCAACTTCAATATCGACAGAACACAATGGGGCCTGTTCTATGGTAACGATAAATCTTTGGGCGATAAGTTCATTCGTCCGGAAGTGAACATCAAATTGAACATCAAGGCTACCAAGCAATAATTTTTCCGATATACTGACCTGAGAGGGCGCATCAACATCATGATGCGCCCTTTTTATTTTGTGCCCCGGGAAGCATAGCCGCGCCAATTCATTTCCGGAACATCAGCATTGTTAATAGTTCAAAAGCTCATTTTCAAAATTGCGCAACAGGCCACTGAGATTTCCTTTTTCAATAAATTTCCCGTAAATTCAATACAGATGACGGACCGATATAAGAAGCCAAAGATTATTCATCAAGAACGATTGATATGAAGCCCCAAAGACTATTCGATTGCATTGCCTGGCAATTAGAGAACGCTCCGCAAGAGGCCATGCTGGCCGGAAAATACAACGGACAGTGGCGGAAATTCAGCACGCAGGAAGTACATGATACCGTGGAACAGCTGGCAGCGGGACTAATCGCCGAAGGTGTTTCCGGTCATGATATGAGCATTGAACGCAGGGATAAGGTCGCCATCATCTCTAAAAACCGGCCGGAATGGATGATCGTGGACCTTGCCGTGCAGCAAACAGGCGCTGTACTGGCTCCCATCTATCCCACCATTAACCTCCAGGAACTGGAGTTCGTACTGAACGACGCGGAAGTAAAAATGATCTTCGTGAACGATGCAGATCTTTTTGAAAAGGTGCAAAGCATCCGGGAAAGACTTCCCAACCTCCAACATATCTATACTTTCGAACATGTGGAAGGAGCGGTACATTGGGCCACTTTACTCGATAAAGCCACGCCTGAAAGTCTGGCTGAAATCTCCCGCAGAACCGCACAGATCGGATACGAGGACCTCGCTACCATCATTTATACTTCAGGCACCACGGGTACCCCTAAAGGCGTTATGCTGAGCCACAAAAACATCCTGAGCAATGTGATGAACTGCCTGGAGGTATTCGATGAAATTGATATCCGCGGACAGCGGGCACTGAGTTTCCTGCCCCTGAACCACATCTTCGAGAAGATGGTCACCTACGTTTTCCTGTATACCGGCATTTCCATTTATTATGCGGAAAGCATGGAGACCATCGGCGACAACCTGAAAGAAGTTAAACCCGCCGTGTTCACCACTGTTCCCCGTTTACTGGAAAAGACCTACGAAAAGATCATGGCCAAAGCGCAGGAACTGAAGGGCATCAAGAAAGCACTTTTTTTCTGGGCGCTCGGACTCGGTACCCGGTTCGAACTCAACACCAACCAGGGCTGGTGGTACAATCTGCAATTAAAGATCGCCCGGGAACTGATCTTCAGCAAATGGCAGGAAGCCCTGGGCGGCAACATCAAAGCTATTGTGACCGGGGCTGCGGCCTGCCAGGTAAAACTGCTGAAAATCTTCACTTCCGGCGAGATCGTGGTCATGGAAGGATACGGCTTAACAGAAACCTCCCCAGTGATCAGCGTGAACAGGTTTAAAGAGCAGAACCGGATGTTCGGTACCGTTGGTCCGCTGATTAAAGGCGTCGACGTCAAATTCGAAGAAGACGGTGAAATCTGCTGCAAAGGTGACAATGTGATGATGGGTTACTACAAACGTCCCGACCTCACCGCAGAAGTGATCACCGACGGGTGGTTCCATACCGGTGATATCGGCTGCATAATAGACGACCGCTTCCTCAAGATCACAGACCGGAAGAAAGAAATCTTCAAAACCTCCGGCGGTAAATATGTAGCGCCTCAACCCATTGAGAACAAAATGAAAGAGTCCCGCATGATCGAACAGATCATGGTGGTGGGCGCCGGGCAAAAGTTCCCATCAGCCCTCATTGTGCCGGCCTTCAACATCCTGCGCGAGCAGTACAAACAAAAAGGACGCACTTATCCGGGTAATGAAGCCGTCATCAAAGATCCGGAAGTGGTGGAGCAGATCAAAGACACCGTTGAACGTTACAACAAACTTTTCAACCATGTGGAACAGATCAAAAAAGTAGAGCTCCTTCCCAAAGAATGGACGGTGGAAAGCGGTGAACTAACGCCCACCCTTAAACTCAAACGAAAAGTGATCCTTGAAAAATATGCCGACGTGATCGATAAAATTTACAACTAAACCTAAACGTCTCCCGCCTCCGGGAGGCGTTTATTGTTTTTGATCCCTAACTGCCGGAGTTGTTCCGCCTGCGACAACAGGTTTCCTTTACCCGAACCCAGTTGCTTCCGCGCATCTTCCCACTGCTGCTTCGCCTTATCCAGCTGTGCGCCTACTCTATCCACGTTCTCCACGAAGCCAGCCAGTTTATCATACATCCTGCCGGCGCGTTCAGCGATTTCGAGCGCATGGGTATGTATGGCGTCGTTCTGCCAGATATCATAGATCAGTTTCATCGCGGCGAGCAGGTTGGTAGGACTGATCAGCAATACCTTTTTTGAGTAGGTGTATTGCCACAACGCCGGATCCGTTTGCAACGCCGCGATATACGCCCCTTCCACGGGTACGAACATCATTACAAAGTCCAGGCTGTTCACCACATCCTGGTAGGACCTTAGGGATAATCCATCAGCATGGGCACGCATGGAGCGGACCAAATTCCTGGCCGATTCATCCCTGTCTTCTTTCGTTGCGGCGTTGCACCATTGTTCATAGGCCAGCAATGACACTTTCGAATCGATCACCACGGCACGCTTATCCGGGTACCGCACGATCACATCAGGCTGGATAAGCTTTCCTTCCAGGTTCTCGTGCCGCTCCTGCACAAAATAGTGTACCTGCTTCTGCAGGCCCGCATGTTCCAGGATACTTTCAAGGATCATCTCTCCCCAGTTGCCCTGGGTTTTGTTCTGGCCACGCAAGGCGTTCGTAAGGCTATTGGCCTGTTCACTCAGGGTGTGGTTCAATTCCATCATCTGGCGGATCTGTTCGCGCAGTGATATCCGGTCACCCGCATCGTACTTTAAGCGGACGTCAAGGTCCTGGCGGAACTGGTTGATCTGTTGCTGTACCGGTTCCAGCATAAACCTCAGTTGTGTTTCCTGCACCCTGTTGAACTGCGCCGCTTTTTCCTCCAGCACTTCACCCGCAAGCGTACGGAAATCCTGCTTCAGGTCTAGTTCCCGCAGTTTCCTCTCCTTTTCTTCCAATAATACATTCGTTTCTGCCAACGCCTTTTCCGCGTGCAACAACTTTTCACTCCATTTTGCGGTTGCCCGCCACCAGCCCACCACCACCAGTAGCAGCAGCGCCAGCAAAACGATACTTAACAATTCCGGGAATACCATGCACCAAAGATAGATGCCGTTTGAATACGGTTTCAAAATCCTCTGGGAGAAAATCACCGTATATCCTAAGTATAAACACTGAAAAAAGTGTATAATAAACACTGAATGTTTTACGATTCGGACAAAACCCTGTATATTTCGTTTATCCCATGAAATAGCGCCTTATCCTGGAAGCAACCTATCCTGTGGACCAAACCCACCAACATCTGACCGTATGAACCGACTGGAAGCGTTGAACGACCAGGTTTCCTCATGGGGGAACGCGCCTGATCTTCCCGAATACATGCGTAGAAAACTGCGCATATTTAATATCCTGAATATTTTCGGCCTGCTGACGGGCCTCTTCATCCCATTGGCAGGTATTCTGAATCATGATGAACTGCCCTGGGAGGCGTGGGTGGTAGCTTTCTCGCCTGTTCCCATCAGTTCCATCGTTTTATGGCTTACAGGTAAAAAAAAGCACGCCGCCGCTTTCACCCTCTATTTTCTCTTTTACCCGCTTTTTACGGCGCTTATGTATTTCAGGCAAACGGATCTTGGCCTGGAGTTATTCTTCATCTTATATGGCGTCCTCTCCGTATTCTTTTTAAACAGGCTTAAAACGGTAATTCTTACCTGTTCCTATTGTTTTCTTGGTTACCTTCTCTCTCAAATACTTCCGCAACAAGGCTCCATCAGGTTAGTAGACATCAACCCTGCATTTTTTATCGCTAACCAGATTCTTGCTGGATTCCTTATTTTTTACGCATTGTTCCTGATCAAAAACGAAACAGTTTCCTTTGAAAGTCAGCTCAAACAACAGGCAAGAAAACTCGCATCCAGAAATGTTGAAATCAGGAAACAGGCCCAGGAAATACGTGAAAAAGCCGACCGGCTTGAAGTACAGACCCAGGAACTGGCGGAACTGAACAAGCTGAAAAACAAACTTTTCTCCATCGTGTCCCACGATCTCCGCAACCCGGTTTACGCTTTACGCAATTACTTCACCATGGCCCGTCAGTACGATTTCTCGGGAGAAGATGTAAAAAAAGCATTGCCCGATATTGTAAACGACCTCAACTATACCACAAACCTGCTCGAAAACCTGCTCACCTGGTCGAAGGCACAGATCACCGCCTCGGAAATACATCCTTCCCGCGTTGATGTAAAAGAAATGACAGAACAGGTTTTGATGCTGATGCGCCTGCAGGCCGAAAACAAAAGAATCCGGCTCGAAAATAAAATCGCCGCCTGTCCACCGGTTTTCGCGGACCCCGACTCCGTTCATCTGGTACTGCGCAACCTTATATCCAACGCCATCAAATTCAGTCCGGAAGACAGTTTCATTGAGATTGGCGCCAGCGCAGAAGGAAAAATGGTCCGTGTTTTTGTTCAGGACCAGGGAAAAGGGATGAGCGCCGAGGAAGTCGAACTATTGATGAAGGGAGAACAATTTACAGTTGAGGGTACTTCCAGCGAACAGGGTTCAGGACTTGGACTGCTACTCTGCCGTGAATACCTCGCGAAGAACAATGGAAGGCTTTTTATTGAAAGCGAAAAAGGAAAAGGCAGCCGCTTCTCCTTCCTTGTTCCCGCATTGGCAAACTGATCAGAAAAAAGCCCGCACGCCGGTAGAGGTGTAGGCTTCCCTGAAATCGCGGGGAGTACAATCTTTTTTCTTCCGGAAGATGCGGTTGAAATTCGACATGTTATTGAAACCGCATTTGTAGGCGATCTCGTTCACACTTTGTGTGGTTTCTATCAACATCCGCGAAGCGTGCCCCAGGCGGATATCATTTAAAGTGTCAATAAAAGTTTTCCCGGTCCGTGCCTTGAAAAAACGGCTGAAAGCCACATCCGTCATCGCTGCCAGGCGGGCACATTCGGATAGGGTTACATTTTTATCGAAATGCGCATTCAGGTAATGCATTACTTCCTTCACCCGGCGGCTGTTGAAACTGAACGATTCCATGTTGCTGAAAGAAACATCCGACAAGGTGCGCATGTTCCGGGAAATGGACAGGTCGTGCAGGATCGACATCAGCTCCAGTACCGAATCAAATCCATGCTTCTGCGGCAGTTCCATTAAACGCGGCATAATGGCCGTGGTGGTTTCGCGGGAGAAAAGAATGCCTCTCAGGGAGCGCTCAAACATCGCGCGGATAAAACTCATCTGGTTGCGTTGCAGGAAATGTTCGTCGAACAAGTTGCGGTGAAACTGGATGGTCACCTCCTTGATCTGCGCGCTGGTACACTTGTGTGTGAACCAGCCATGTTGCAGATCCGGTCCCACCAGTACCAGTTCAATATCTTCTATCTCTTCAATGTGATCCCCGATCATCCGTTTCGCCCCTGGCGCGTTCCATATGAAGTTCAGTTCAAACTCCTGGTGGTAATGCAAGGGGAAATCGAACTTGTTCTTGGTGCGTGAGAACACCGTAAAACAATCACTTTGGGTGAGTGGGGTAATTTCCCTCAGCAGTTCTGTTTTCATCATATTGCAAGCTTAACCGCTAATGAAGGTATAAAAAAGTATTTCCTTTCAGTAAAAAAGTATTATTCATCGATTATAATGATTAAAATATAAAGTAATAACAATCAACTATTTAAGAATATAAATCGGCTTTCGAATTTTTAAGGATTGAATTTTCATTCATATCTGCTAAATAAGTATCATTATTTTCCCCGGAATACGGATACATTTGGTTCAAACACGATTGCTATATGAGAAATTCTTCATTACGAAGAGTGATACTTACGCTATGCGGCGTTTTTATCCTCCTTCTTTCCTATGCGCAGGAAAAGGTTATAACCGGGATCATATCCGATGAAAAAGGCACACCGCTCGCCAATGCCACCGTTAGCGCAAAGGGGCAGAAAAAGTCGGTAACCAGTAATGCAAACGGCGCCTTCAGCATTACCCTTCCACAAGCCACCACCACACTCTCCATTTCTTATGTGGGCATGCGTACGCAGGATATCGCGATTGGAAACCGTTCGAATATCCTTGTAACACTGAATGTGGCCGAAGACAAAATGAACGAGGTGGTGGTGATCGGTTACGGCACGAGACGCCGTGGCGACATCAGTTCCTCCATTTCCACCGTTACAGAAAAGGACATCAAGGACCTTCCGGTTTCGGGTATCGATCAGGCACTGCAGGGAAAAGTAGCCGGGGTTACCGTTACCAACAACACCGGTCAGCCCGGTGGCGGCGTTTCTGTGAAAGTACGCGGTGTTACCACCATTAACAGCAACGATCCGCTGATTGTAATAGATGGCGTTCCTTTCTTCAGCAATACACGTTCCAGCGCGGGTTTTGCAGGTCTTGGCGGTGCCGATGGGCAAACCGGCAATAGCGTGATGGCCACCCTCAACCCCAACGATATTGAGTCGGTGGATATCCTGAAAGATGCGTCAGCACAGGCCATTTACGGATCACAGGCCGCCAATGGCGTGATTCTCATCACCACCAAGAAAGGGAAAAAAGGAGAAGGTAAGATCAACTACGATGTATATGTTGGTCAGGCCAGAATAGCTAACCGGCTCGACCTGATGAACCTCCGAGAGTTCGCGCAGTACCACAATGAAGTGGCCGTTAATCCCATAGAAGAGTTCACCAACCCTGAACTCCTGGGTGAAGGTACCGATTGGCAGGAGGCGATGTTCCGCACCGGTCAGATCCAGAACCACCAACTGAGTTTCTCGGGCGGAAAAGACAAAACGAATTACTATTTGTCTATGAACTATTTCGACCAGACAGGCACTTTGCTGGGATCCGATTTCAAAAGATATTCCACCCGTTTCAACCTCGATCATCAACTGAAGAACTGGTTGAAAATGGGTGTAAGCGCGAATGCTTCCCGCAGCATCCAGAACATCACGCTGGCGGATGCGGCACCCGGCGCGATATTCGATGCCACCATCCTCAATCCGCTCACACCACTCAAAAACCTGGACGGTACCTGGGGTGCAGGCAACAGTACGGATATGGGCGGCTTCCGTCCTGATATCGGGAATCCCATCGCGGAAAGCCATTTCAGGGGTACCAAACTCACGAATACACAGGTGTTCGGCAACATCTACGCTGAAATCCTCTTCCTCAAAAACTTCAGTTTCAGGAACGAAGTTTCCTATTCTCTTGGGTTGAACAACAACCTCGCCTACCAGCGTTCCGGCAATATCGGCACACGGGCGCTGCAAAGCCAGCTTTTCGACAGAAGAGGTAACAGCTACTATTATGCGCTCAGGAACTATGTAAATTACAACAAGTACTTCGGTAAACACGGCATCACCGCCACAGCGGGCCACGAAGCACAATACTCTTATTACGAAGAGATCGGCGGTAAAAAAGTAGACCTTCAGAACAATATTCTCGACCTGAACAGCGGCAACAGCGACAAGGAAACCTGGGAACTGAACGGAGGAAAGAACCAGTGGGCCATGGAATCCTATTTCGCAAGAGGCACCTATGCTTACGATAACCGCTATGCGCTTTCCCTAAGTATCAGGGCTGATGGCTCCTCCAACTTCGGACCGAACAACAAATGGGGCTACTTCCCCGGTGCATCTTTCGCCTGGACGCTCACCAACGAACGTTTCGCCGCGAACATCACCAACACGGTCAATAACCTGAAAATCCGTTTGGGCTATGGACTTGTAGGCAACCAGAACCTGCCCAGCGGCGCACAGAACCCACCCTATACTTCCGCCATCGGCTTCTGGCCCGGCCCCGTAGGATTCGGCAATTCCAGCTACCTCAACGGCATCACCAACCCGGACCTCAGTTGGGAATCCGTGGAAACGAAGAACCTCGGTATCGACGCGTCGTTCCTCAACAACCGCATCGATCTTACGGTAGATGTATACCGGAAAACCACCAAAGATATGTTGCTGTTCCTCACCGGCCCAAGACTTATTGGCGTAGGCGATCAGTGGGATGACCTGAAAGCACCCATCGGGAATGACGGACAAATGTCCAATACCGGTATCGATATCAGCATCAACTCCCAAAATATCCGCAAAGAAAATTTCACCTGGAGAACCAACCTCATTTTCTCCCACTTCAAAAATAAACTCGACAAAATGGCGAATTCCACCGCCGGCCTTACCGGACGCGTGTATTTCGACAACTACACCCTTACCTATACCAATCCCGGTTATGCGGTAGGTTCTTTCTTCGGACTTGTAACCGATGGACTTTTCCGCACACAGGAAGACCTCGATAATAGTATGCCGCAATTCGGTTATACCGTAAAAGAATCGGAAACCTGGTTCGGCGATGTTCGCTTCAAGGACATCAGCGGCCCCAATGGCAAACCCGACGGCATCATTGACGCAAGTGATATCACTTATATCGGAAGCCCGCTGCCGAAATTCACTTTCGGCCTTACCAACAGCTTCACCTACAAAGACGTTGACCTGTCCATCTTCCTCCAGGGCAACCAGGGATCGAAAATTTTCAACTTCCTCCGCTGGCGCCTGGAGAAGAACGACAACGCCTATTTCAACCAATCCAAAGCAGTGATGGACCGCTATACCACTTCCAATACCGATGGCTCCGTTCCCCGTTACGTGATCGGTCAGGTGAACAACATCGCCATGAGCGACCGCTACGTGGAAGATGGCTCCTACCTCCGCATCCAAAACATTACACTGGGCTACAGGCTTCCCAAATCCATTATCGGGAAGGCCGGTATCGCGAACGTACGGTTCTACGCCTCGGTACAGAACCTAAAAACATTCACGAAGTACACCGGGCTTGATCCGGAAATCGGTGCCTTCAACAACAACATCCGCCTCATGAATGTGGACATGGGCCACTACCCCGTTCCACGCACCTTCACCGTAGGCGCCAATATTGAACTTTAATTTCCCTGCATCCGCTTAAACATTGCAGTTATGAAAAAAACAACGCTTTACGCACTGGGCATCGCGGCTATCACGATGGCATCATGCAAAAAAGATTTTATAGAACGCAGTTCACTCGATGGTACCACTTTATCCAATTTTTACAACACGGAAGCTGAAGTAAGAAGTCTGACCAGTACACTCTACGGCTTACCCTGGTCCGGCTACGAGAACCGCGCCATGGATGCCATCGGCGATGTGATGGCCGGCAACGAATACACCGGCGGCGGCAATGCGGACGATGCACCATTCCTGAACTTCACCCTTGCCTCCACCGCAGTTCGTGTGGCCGATGCCTGGAAAGTATTCTACAAAATAGGTGGCTGGACCAGCGAATACATGAAAGCGCTGGAACAGAAAAAGGCCATGGGCGGGAACGCTACTTTTCTTGATCCCGCTATCGCTGAATGTCATTTCTTCCGGGGAACCGTGTACTTCTTCATAGCGAGAATTTGGGGACACGCGCCTATTGTAACGGATCCAGGACAAACCGCGTTAACCGGCAACTTCAATATTCCCCGCTACCTGAAACAGGATGTACTGCGCTTTGCGCTGGAAGAATTGCAGGCCGCGGAAGCCGGATTGCCCGAAACCGATCCCGTGCCCGGCAGGCTCACTAAAAATTCCGCCCGTGGCATGATGGCCAAACTCTACCTCTACAACAAAGATTATGAGAAGGCCAAGGCCAAAGCCTGGGAAGTAATCAGCTCCAACAAACACGACCTGGTGCAGGACTACGCAGGTATGTTCAACTCGAGCAGTTTCAACAACAATATTGAATCGCTTTTCTCCATCCAGCACCAGCTTACTTCCAACCCATGGGGTTCGGGGAACCAGAAAAATCCGGATCGCGGTCCATCCAACCTGCAAACCGATGAAGCGGCGATGTGGGAACTCTATATTCCATCCATGGATATTCAGGACGCCTACGAATTCGGTGATATCCGCCGGAAAGGTTCCATGATGGAGCACGGCTGGAGCAAAGCGGAATGGAAGCCGCAATCTTCCAACGGCACCTACAATTCATTTATGGCGAACGGTTATAAATACGATACCATCCAGCCCGCGGGTGGCATGGGCGGACAAAAAAACGATACGCGTACCAACATCGCGAAATACGTTGTGGGACCCGGTAAAAAATACGGCGGAGAAGCTGTATTAGGTATGAATACCGGCATCAACACCATGGTACTGCGTTACGCCGATGTATTGCTGATTTACGCGGAAGCCGTATTGGGTACCAGCGCTTCCACCAGCGATGCAGAGGCTTTGAAAGCATTCAATAAAGTACGGAAACGTGCGCAGCTTTCTGAAAAAACATCCATTACCGCCGAAGATATCCTGAAAGAAAGAAGGGTGGAATTCGCTTTCGAAGGCGATTACTGGTTCGATATCCAGCGCCAGGGCTTCGCGAAAGCGAAACAAATCATAGAAGCGCAGAATAGGGGCAACAAAGAATACCCCTTCTACGTGACCAACTTTACGGAAAGAATGATGTACCTGCCCATCCCGGCGGGGGAGATATTACAAGATCCTGAACTGGCGAAAGATCCCGTTCCCTACTATTGATCATCTTCAAAAAATATTGAATATGCGCACAAGCACTTTTTATAAACTAATCGTTCCGTTGTCCATACTTTTCTGTTGCATCTTTATTTCCTGCAAAAAGGATGAGGATGGACGTCCCGACAACGCACCAGGCACGCCCACCTTTACGGCCATCACGCCCACCGAAGGTGGTGGCGGTACACTGCTCACCCTTTCAGGAGCGGGTTTGGGTGATATCCGCACTATCGTATTTGACAACCAGGATGTGCCCACAGCCGTTCAGCCTACGCTGAATACCGATAAGAACATTCTTTTCCGCGTACCTGATACCGCTTTCGGCGGACCGCAGCACATCATTCTTACCAACAGCGCAGGGAAAACATTGTCGGTGCCATTCAACGTAATCGCCCTTCCAAGTGTTTCAGATGTTTCCAATTACAACTTCACCGCAGGCACCAGGCTTACGCTTACAGGCAACAACCTGGATGATGTTTCCACCGTAACCATTACCGGCACCAGTGACGCCGCCACCATCGTTTCAAAATCAAGAAAAACAATGGTGATAGATATGCCTGCTACCAATATGAACCGCGGTACGCTTGACATCACAAACGCCTCCGGAAAAATAACCACCACACAGGAATTCGTGAACGTCGACAAGGCCCTGCTCATTTTCACCGACGCATACGGTCCTGATTTCAGTGACAACTCCTGGGGCGACGGCGCTTTTATTTCCAGCACCGAATTCAAATCGGGAACCAAATCCGTGGCCAAAACCTACGCCAAAGGCAACTGGCACCTGATTGGATTCGCCAACTGGTGGCCCCGAGTAGCCTACTCACCCGACTACAAATACCTGAGCTTCTGGGTAAAGGGCGCTTCCGCAGACCACAGCCTGTACGTGTATTCCCTTCAGCAGGAGCCCGACAAAGACAATGAATCACTCGGCTATAAGGTGGACATCCCCGCCAATACCTGGAAGTATTTCAAGATTCCGCTTACCGAAGCGAAACTCTGGGGCGCAACCCCTTCCGGAACTTTCTCCGTACTCCGGTTCAGGATACATGGCCCGGATAACGCGAATGAAACCTTCCATTTCGATGATATCATGCTGGTAAAATAGCTTCAGAAAGGATAAAATAACTGACCACATCGCTACCGCTTTACAAAAGGAGCAAACTAAATTTGGAGAAAATCTGAAGATGAAAAAACTACTGTTATTGGCACTGCTACTGGCCGGCATTGCTTCCGTGGAGGCACAATTCGTAACCGTACGTAACCACCAGTTCATATTGAACGGTCAGCCCTACTATTATATCGGCACCAATTACTGGTACGGTTCTTTACTTCCGCTGGAAAAAGATTTGAACCGGGGTATCAACCGCCTCCGGCGGGAACTGGACCAGCTAAAAGCCCTGGGCGTAACAAATTTGCGGGTATTGGCCGGCGCTGAAGGAGAAGGATTGGTACAGGGCGTGGAACGTGTGGGCCCGGCACTGCAACCGGAGAAAGGAAAGTTTAATGAAGGGGTGTTGAAAGGGCTGGATATATTGCTGGTGGAGATGAAGAAAAGAAATATGAAGGCTATCGTTTTCTTCAGCAACAACTGGGAATGGAGCGGTGGATTCATCCAATACCTGCGGTGGAACAATGTGATCAGCGAAGAAACTTTCCGCAAAAAACTGGATTGGGATGAACTTCGCGATGTGGTGAGCAAATTCTACTCCTGCGCACCCTGCCTGGAAGATTACAACAAACACATGAACGTGGTACTGAACCATACCAACCACCTCACCGGTAAAAAATATACGGAAGACCCCACCATCATGGCCTGGGAACTCGCCAACGAACCGCGTCCCATGCGTCCGGCTGCCAATGAGGCTTACGCGAAATGGATCGCCGACGTTTCAGCTGCCATCAAAAAGAAAGCGCCCAAACAACTGGTGACCCTGGGACACGAAGGCACCATCGGTACCGCCGACGACGAATTGTACGAACGCATTCACCTGGACAAGAACGTTGACTACCTCACCATTCATATCTGGCCCAAAAACTGGGGCTGGTTCACCCATACGGATTCCACAGAGCAGGTGAAGAACGCCTACAAACTGAGCGCGGAATACGTGGAGAAGCATGTACAACTGGCGCGAAAACTGAAGAAACCGTTAGTAATAGAAGAATTCGGCTGGAACCGAGACAGTATGGTGTATTCCCACAAGGGGGCTACTGCTACCCGTGATGAATACTACCGCCAGATTTTTTCCGAATGGTTAAAACACAAACAAACAGGCGATGTAATTGCCGGGGCAAATTTCTGGGCCTATGGCGGAGATGCGCGGCCCATACCCGGACAGGACTTCAAAAAGAAAGGCGACGAATGGATGGGTGATCCACCCATGGAACAGCAGGGATTGTATTCCGTTTTCTCTTCCGACAGTTCCACGTTGAAGCTCATCCGCTCGTTCACCAAGCCAGTAACCGACCAGCGCTAAACCCGCATGAAACTCCAACCCATCGACCTTGACATCGTTGTTTCCTACCTCATCCTGATGGTGATGATCGGCTGGCTCATGCGCAAACGTGCCCGCGTGAACAAAGAGAGTTACCTCATGGGCGGAAAAAAACTGCCCTGGTACATGCTTGGACTGAGTGACGCTTCAGATATGTTCGACATCAGCGGCACGATGTGGATGGTGGCCCTGTGCTTTGTGTACGGCCTGAAAAGCATCTGGATTCCCTGGTTGTGGCCGGTCTTCAACCAGGTATTCAACATGATGTTCCTGGCCAAATGGCTGCGGCGGTCCAACGCCAATACCGGTGCGGAATGGCTCGCCACCCGCTTCGGCACCAGCGGCAGGGGTGTTCGTGCCTCGCACAACATCACCGTTGTTTTCGCATTGCTCGGCTGCCTGGGCTTCCTGGCCTACGGCTTTATAGGGTTGGGTAAATTCATGGAAATTTTTATTCCCTGGAACCTGGTATCCGCTTATGTTCCGTTCGAGGTGAGCCCAGGGTATGTTCCACATTTTTACGGTATCGTGTTCACCCTATTCGCGATGTTCTATTCCATATTGGGCGGCATGCACAGCATTGTATTGGGCGACGTGATCAAATACATTATCATGACCGCGGGCTGCATCGTGATCGCCGTGATCGCCATGAAACACCTGCATGGAAATGAGTTGCGTGTACCCGAAGCATGGCGCACACCATTTTTCGGCTGGGAACTGAACATGAACTGGACCGGCATATTGGAAGACGCGAACAGAAAGATACAGGAAGATGGCTTCGGCCTGTTCGGTATTTTCTTTATGATGATGCTTTTCAAAGGAATTTTTGCAAGCCTTGCAGGCCCGGCGCCCAATTACGATATGCAGAAAATACTTTCCACGCGTTCGCCTAAAGAAGCATCTAAAATGACAGGATTCGTATCCATCGTATTACTTCCGATCCGTTACTCGATGGTGATTGGCCTTACCGTATTGGCGCTGCTGTATTTTCCGCAACTGGGGATATCCGCTCCGAACGGAACGGATTTTGAAAAAATCCTGCCTGCAGCCATCAACAATTTCCTTCCCGCAGGTTTACTCGGCCTCGTACTTACCGGGTTGCTCGGCGCGTTCATGGGTACTTTCTCCGGAACACTTAACGCAGCACAGGCGTACATTGTAAACGACATCTACCTCAAGTATGTTCATCCGCAGGCATCCAACAGGCGCATTATTTACATGAATTACCTGATGGGTATTGTAGTGGTAATCGCCGGTATTGTCCTGGGCTTCTTTGCGAAAGATGTGAACAGTATACTCCAATGGATCGTGGGCGCACTCTACGGTGGGTACATCGCCGCTAATGTGCTGAAATGGTACTGGTGGCGCTTTAACGCGAACGGATTCTTCTGGGGCATGATGGCGGGCATCGCCGCGGCACTTGTATTCCCGCTGCTGTTCGACGGGCTGCCGCTTTACAAATGGCCGCTACTCTTCCTCATCTCCATCGCCGGCTGTATCATCGGAACATACACGGCCCCACCTTCTGATGAAGGTACACTAAAAGCTTTTTACAGCACCGTGAAACCCTGGGGCTTCTGGAAGCCCGTGCACGATAAAGTAATGGCTGAAAACCCGTACTTTATTCCCAATAAAAGATTCGGAACCGACATGTTCAATGTACTCCTCGGTATCATCGCCCAATGCTGCCTGACATTACTACCTATGTATATTGTTCTGGGTATGCAGGCGCCACTCTGGGCCGTTATTCTTATCCTTGCCGTTATCATCTTTATCCTGAAAAGAACATGGTGGAATAAACTGGAAAACTAAATGTATCACAAGCAAATGAAGTTTTATGAGCGCCGATTTTGAAAGCAGGCTGAACATGTTGCACGGGGAGTACGAGAAGCTCATCAACCGCCCCAATGTGAAAGAGGAACACGGAAACGGTGTGTTTTACAGGTACAGATATCCGGTACTAACGGCGGCGCACACCCCCATTTCCTGGCGGTACGATCTGAAAGAAAACAGCAATCCCTTTCTCATGGAACGCTTCGGGATCAACGCGGTTTTCAACGCCGGCGCTATAAGATTCGATGGAAAATATATACTGGCGGCCCGTGTGGAAGGCGCCGACCGTAAATCATTTTTCGCCCTGGCAGAAAGTGACAATGGTACAGAAGGCTTCAGATTCCGCCCCTTCCCGCTTCTGTTACCGGAAACCGTTCATCCCGATGTGAACGTATATGATATGCGCCTTACACAACATGAAGACGGATGGATATACGGACTTTTCTGCACGGAACGCCGGGATACCTCCGCACCGGTTTCCGACCAGTCTGCGGCTATTGCCCAATGTGGCATCGTCCGCACGAAGGACCTCGACAACTGGGAACGCCTGCCCGACCTGGTTACGCCTTCGGCACAACAAAGGAATGTGGTCCTTCATCCTGAATACGTTCATGGCCAGTATGCGTTCTATACCCGTCCCCAGGACGGATTCATTGAAGCGGGAAAAGGTGGTGGCATCGGGTTCGGCCTGTGCCCAGATATCAGATCACCGCATATTGAGAAGGAAACGGTAATTGATCCCAGAATCTACCATACCGTTTATGAAGCGAAGAACGGCCTTGGTCCGGCACCGCTTAAAACCCCAAAGGGATGGCTGCACCTGGCCCACGGTGTACGGCACACCGCCGCCGGACTTCGTTATGTGCTTTATCTATTTATGACCGCATTAGACGATATTACCAGGATCATCCATAAACCAGGGGGGTATTTTATGGCGCCGGAAGGGGAAGAAAGGATTGGAGATGTTTCGAACGTACTGTTCTGTAACGGATGGATTGAAGATGAAGATGGCCGCATATTGATTTACTACGCCTCCTCAGATACAAGGATGCATGTGGCGGAGACCACTATGGAGCAATTGATAGATTATGTAACGAATACGAAAGAAGATACTTATACGAGTGCAGGTTCGGTTCGATCTGTATTAAAAATTATTACGGAAAACGAGGCTGTATTCAGCAAAAGTATGTTCTAATCGAAGGCATACCGTTTCAGAGAAATGCAATATCCTAATCCTACTATCGTCTACGGGCGACCGAAAAACTATGTACCCATTATTGAACGCGCATGTATAAACGTAAGCGGGTTTGCTGCGTTGTACAAGGAGATGGAGCGTGCGATCAGTGTGTCAGGCAAAAGCAAGAGTACGCTTACCAATTATGCGCGTCAACTGGCGCACCTGGCGCTTCATTATGAAACACTTCCCACTGATCTTGATGCGGATCAGGTAATGGATTACCTGCACCAGTTGTTGCAAAACAGATCACTTTCTGTATCCTTCTTTAAATTTACCGTATTCGGTATGCGTTTCGTTTGTAAACTTCGCGGACTGGAATACAAGCAATTCGGTCTGCCGGAGATTGAGCGGCCTAAAAAACTCCCTGTAGTATTGAATGGTACGGAGGTAAAGCTACTGATGGCGGCCTGCACACAACTAAGGAACAAACTCCTGATCGGACTTTTATATGGCTGCGGGCTTCGTTGCAGCGAAGTGCGTCAACTCACCATTGCAGACGCTGACCTTGAGCGCAGGATGCTGCATGTTCGTCAGGGCAAGGGCAGTAAGGACCGATACGTTCCCCTTGGAAATATGATTGTTCGCGGCATTGCTGCACACCTGTCTGCCGAAAAACCAGTCAAATATCTTTTTGAAGGGAAAACAGGAGAGCCTCTCTCACAACGAGCGACCCAAATGGCTGTAACTCAGGCGGTGAAAAAAGCCGGTATTCATAAACCGATTAGTACGCACACCCTTCGTCATACCTATGCCACGCACCTGTTGGAACAAGGGCTTGATATCGTAACCATTAAATCTTTGCTGGGACATTCGAATATAGAAACCACGATGGTTTACCTGCACATCGCCCGTATTCCCCCAAGGACGGCATTTAGTCCGCTGGATACACTTTACGACCAGCATTGAGCGTTATTTTCTTCCAAAATCCGCCGGATTTTCGCCCCATGCTTTTGTTTCCCATTTCAGAATCTGGTTGGGGTAATCATGCTCTCTTAACCATTTCTCCGCACGATCGATCATATCGAACAAGGTTTTGTTCTTTGCACTTCTTGTGTGGTTGGTGCGTGCTTTTTTCTCTTTCACCCAGCCTATCGCATTTCTACTGTCTGAATAGATTGGAAGATCCGTTCCATTTTTACGGCACAGCGCGAGTGCGTGTACGATTGCCAGAAACTCAGCGATATTGTTGGTACCATCTTCCAGTGGTCCCACCTGAAACAATTTTTCCCCGGATCCGGTATGTACGCCCTGGTATTCCACCATTCCTGTGGCGGTATTCCAGGCACCATCTACAGCGATGCTTTCCTTCAGGGGCATGCCTATACGTTCTAACACATCATTCGGGAGTTGCGCTGTAATTTTCTTCCCGATATAGTCATCGCTTTTATTTTGTAAGGCTTGTTCCGCGAGTTCCAGCGAGGGGAAGGATTTATATACTGCATTGGGAAAACCATCTATCTGCGCTTTACAATCATTCCATGAATCAAAAATGCCTTTGGTTCTGCCTTCCCACACCACGTAGTACTTTTTTTTCATAGATTATCTTTAAGCAGAAACGGGTTTTATTCACAAAGCAGGCTTTAATAAAGGGCTCTCTCTGCTTTTCTTGCATCAATTTCAAAGCCTGATGACCTTAGTCTTTCAAGGAGTTTGTAACATACTTCACGTATATGCTCTTTAAATTCGAGGTAAAGAATACCATTGGCGTCGGAGGGAATTTCCAGATCGCCCTTTTTGAGTATAACTGTATTCTTTCTCCCTATAGCAGCGATAAGCATTCCCATTTCGAGGACAACGTTCTGGCGGGCCCGAGGCCGGGTATTCTCCTGCCCTTCTGATTTTGAATAACCAAAATCATCTGGCGTGAGCAGTACGATACCAAAATTAGCAGCACCGTTTTTTCCTATCTGCGCTTCCAGTGCTTCGATGATGGTGAGCCCGCCACCGCTGGTGTTCGCGAGTACAAATGGTTCCAGCCCCAGCTTTAGGAGCATAAGTTCCATTTGTTCTTTCGAGGCTATATCATGGCCATGAACAAGGAATATTCTTCTTAAATCATTTACTTCGGGAGAAGGATAAACAACCCTGTTTTTATCTTCGATAAAATCACTGAGGGATACTGTTTCGAGCAGCGCCAGTATTTGCTTTTTTGCACTGGGTGTTCCCTGAACAAGTATGGATCCGGTAGAACTGTACCATTGGATGATACCACCATTTATTGTTTTAAATCTTGCGCCTTCAGGGAATTCTTCCCATCGTCCGGGCAGGTTGAGTGAGGTGATAGCTGTTTTAAAATCTTCTGGCGGGCCATAGAATTTATTCATAGCGAGAAGGTTTAGCAAGAAATGGATGCAAATTTAGGAAACTTTATAGTCCACGCAAAACCTAATAATGTCTTAGCCCCCTAAATATCCGGACTGATTTTTCAAATCAGTTTAGAACGTAAATTTAGGTTGTTATGAGCATTACACGAAGCAGTTGGAGCATTGAACAGAAGCTCCAGATCATTCAGGAGGCCGACGAGTATGGCCTGACAGAAACATTACGCAAACACAACGTAGCCCAGTCTCTTTTCCATCGCTGGAAGCGCGAGTTCAACCGGAACGGGGTGGACGGCTTAAAGCCAAAGTACCGCACGGTCTATCCGGCAATTCGTAAACTCCAGCAGGAAAATGAACGTCTGAAACGCATCGTTGCCAATCAGGCGCTGGAGTTGGAGTTTAAGACCGAGCTTTTAAAAAAAGCCATTGAACCAACAGGATGCCAGAAGCTGTATACAGCTCTTTGAAAGTAAGATAAAAGTTAGTCGGATGTTGCGATGGACAGGCATCAGCAAGAGTAGTTATTACTACAAGCGCAGTACCGGAAGGCGGGGCCGCCTTCCTTCCACGCACACCAACCTGCTCGATGGCTCTACTATTGGTAACAACAGTGTGGTGATTGCCATCAAGTTCATGCTAGGTATGGAGTTCAGTGACTACGGTTACCGAATCATGACCAGCTATCTTCGCCTGGAAGGGTTTATTATCAATGCCAAGAAGGTGTACCGGCTGATGGGTGAACAGGGCTTGCTTTACAATAGCAAAATCCAGGTTCACTCAGCAAACAGGAAATTTGTTCAGTATTACACCCAGCAGGCTGATGCTCCGATGCAACAGCTGTGCATGGACATCAAATACCTTTATATCCATGGTGCAGGTCGGAACGCTTTACTGCTGACCGTGCTGGACGTTTATAGCCGGAAGATACTGGGACAGCTTCTGGGTTGGCGGATGCGCAAGGAGCAGGTGAGGTGGCTGCTAAGTCAGGTGCTACAAAAGCAGCCAGCCAATGGCATTACCCTCCGCAACGACAACGGCAGTCAGTTCATCGCAAACATGGTCAGGGATTACCTCAAGGACCAGGGAGTAAGCCAGGAGTTCACCCATGTGGCAACGCCGGAAGAAAACGCCTTCATAGAAGCATACCATAGCATTGTCGAAAGAACGATTGAGCGCCGCTACCAATTTGAATCCATTTACGACGCCGGTCTGGTGATGTACCGCTGGAAGGAACACTACAATGACCGCAGGCTCCATGGCAGTCTAGGCAAGAAAACACCGCAGCAGGTCTGGGACGACTATTACGTGGGTTTTGATCCTCTTAGGCAACCATCAGCCGCAAAGCCGGAGGCGGGGCAAATTTGCCGAAAGTAGGAGTAAAACAATCAAAAAAAGACTAACCAATATCGAACTTTTGTCCAGTTTTTAAGGGGCCGAGACAATTGCTTCTAAAATCATGCTCTCGTCACGAAGTAAATATCCAAGATCTTCAGCTACCACATTTTTATTTTTTGCTTTCGCCAACCCATCTCTTAAAACGTCAATTCCAACTTGAGGATTTTCTTTTGCGAAATATAGTTCATAGTTACCAAAACAGTCCGACGCAACTGCCGGAATTACTGACTGATTTTGCTCGTCCACGTTTTCAACGAATAAATGTCCGTTTGAGTTCATTTTCACAACAGTCCCAGCGACTCTTTCCGGTGTCAATATTAAAAGGTAACAATCAACAGTCTCGCCTACTGAAACCTGAAATGCTTTAACAAAATAAGTATTCTCGTCTTCCGGCAAAAGCCCTAATGATGTCGGCTCAATAACCCAATCAAGAATATTATCATCGACCTGATTTAATACCACAAAAATTTCAGTCTTAATATCAGAGTAAATGTCCTTTATCTTCATTTTGATGTCAAATGGCTTTGCCCATAACGGAAAGGCTTTGCGATGGGCGGGAGCTTGGAAACATTCACAGTCTTGCCGAGATTGAATTTACTTAGAAAACTAAACATCACGTTTACCGTCTTACCCGGCTATTGCAAAACTACTGTTAGGCACAGTATTTCATTATTTTCTTCTGTAAGTCGTCTTATTCAAACTCCCAACCTTCTCTAACAAACCTCGCTCAATCCCCTTTTTAAGGTCTCGACTTGCCGTTGCTGAAGAAATGTCTTTAAATAAGCTCATATAATCCTTTCTCGTAAACTCCATGGGTCCATTTTCCAGAAAGTATGCTAACCGGTCTTCGTCTGTTAAAACTCGACCTTTGTAATTTAAAAGTCCAGACAACGAATTATTGATCACTTTAAGCATATATTCTATGAATAAAGTTGACTTGCCAGTCTTATCGCTTTCTGATAATGATCTGTAATACTCGCCCTGCGTCTGGCTGATTAAAGTCTCGAAGGGCAGATATTCAAATACCGGATAAGAATTCATTAATATCAAAGTTTGCCAAAGCCGACCCATTCTGCCATTGCCGTCCAAAAATGGGTGAATAAATTCCATTTCATAGTGAAAAACGCAGCTTTTTATCAATGGCAACTCGTCAGACCGTTTAACGTAAGTAAAAAGATCTTTCATGAGGAAAGGGACATTTTCATATGGCGGTGCTAAATGTTCAACCTGTCCTCCCTTCACAATTCCAACACTTTGCTTCCTATATTTTCCAGCCTCCTTAAGTAACCCTCTCATTAACACCTTATGAGCAGCCAGAAAACTTTTCTCAATGCCAGGATCATAGTTCTGCAGGTTGTCATATACCTCAATTGCGTTCAATACCTCAGTTACATCCTTTTGCGGTCCTATGATACGCTTGTTCTCTATCAAAGCCGTTATTTGCTCTTCGGAAAGCGTATTGCCCTCAATACTCAAAGAAGAATATATTGTCTTTATTCTATTCTGCTTTCGTAATTGAGGTGATTGTCGATTAAGGAAATTTGCATTTATTTCTCCAATTTTTTCTGATATCTCAGAAACAAGTCGGAGTATTTCACTAGTAATGTCGTAAGGAGGTGTCATGATAGCATCATTTGATACTATCAAAGATATGTAAATTTGGGTGTCGCCGAAATATTGTGCCTAACGTAAAGGCTTACTGATGGACGGGAGTTTAGAAACGTAAACAGTCTTGCCGAGATTGAATTTATTTAAAAACAGAACACCACATTACCCGTCTACCCGGCTATTCAGTAAACTAGTGTTGGGCGTTCGCCTAGCCTACAAGATCAAGTCCATCAATACGGTCAAAATGTTTTCTATTAAGTGTCGCTAAAGGGAGATTATTAGCAATTGCAGTGGCAGCAATAAAAAGATCCGGAATATCAATTTGCTTTCTTTTCCGTTTTAAGTCAGAATTTAAATTAACAGCAATCCGGGAAGCTGCTTTGTCAAACGGCAAAACCTGAATTTTTTCAAGTAAATTATCCCAAAATGACAATTGACCTAACAAAGCGCCTCTATAAATTTCATACTCTGTTATAGCAGAAATGCAATAGTCGTAACCTTGCTCAACAAGGGAAACAAGAAAAGAATTCGATTTATCTGTCTTCCTAAATAAATCAATTAGAACAGACGTGTCTACGACTATTATTTTGTTCGCCATTGGGAAATTTCCATTCTTGCTTTATCAATCTCATCAAGCTGCTTTTTATTAAATGTGGGTGCATTTAATAAAAAAGTCAACATATCAGGCGATTTAGAAGTAGAAGCAGCTTTCTCCTCCACTTCATTCTTGAGTCTAACCCATTGTTTTTTAGGCAGTTGTTTTACCAACTTAACCAACTGGTCGTAACCTATATCTATTTGCGCTTGCATAATGTCAAATGTAAGAAATTTTCCAAATAGGAACGGGGTAAAGGTGACGCCCAACGGCAAGGCTTTGCGATGGACGGGAGTTTGGAAACGTTCACAGTCTTACCGCAATTGAATTTACTTTGAAAATTGAAACATCACGTTACCCGTCTTACCCGGCTATTGCAAAACTATTGTTGGGCGAGATTAAGCGTCAAGTATATAAAATGTCAACTTATTATCCTCTGGTGCTACAATAATCTTTTTCCCTGTTCTAAAACCAGCCTTCTCAAGCCATTTACCAGAAAGTCTAATTTGAGCCACAAACGTGCAATCATAGGTCCTTTGCCTAATTTCAGAGTAAACCTTTGTCTTTCTCACTTTCTCCATCTTGTCAAATTTTATATGACAAATCTAGCGATCTTTCTTGAACTGTCAAATAAAATATGACGCTTTTATTTAGCAAATAAACCAAATTAGCATAGTGAATAAGATACAACTACAAACAAAAATTGGTCAGAGAATAATTGAATTAAGAACTCAAGCTGGCTGGAGTCAAGCTGACTTAGCAAGGGCTTGTAGTAAAGATCGTCAAGCAATTGAAAAGATTGAAAACGGCAAGGTGAATCCAACTATATTTTCCCTTTATGAAATTTCAACCGCGTTAAACATCCCTCTGTCAAAGTTGCTTAGCGGGATTCAATAAATGAGGAGCATTGCAAAAAACGAAATACTGTAATATCACAAACACCAAAAAATTTAGGTCTTCCAATATTTTTTCTTAGTCCAGAATAGAAAATTAAATTTTTGCTGTTCATAAATTTTCGCCCAACGGTACGGCTTACTGATGGACGGGAGTTTGGAAACGTAAACAGTCTTGCCGTGAATAAATTTGCTATAGGAAATGAACATCACGATTACCGTCTTACCCGGCTAGCAGTAAACCGATGTTGGCTGCCGTATTACTTGTTAATGTCTGCTTTCATATTATCAGCATACTTTGTCAGCATTTTATTTTCATTGGGCTGCCCTTGAAGTATCTCATACCACTTATTAAAATTAATCTTGTCCCTTTGTGTGTAATAGTACTGTAAGATATTATAGCAATTTTCAGCGTTATATTGCTTGTCTTTTAAGGTCTTTAGTGATGTTTGAAATTGATTTTCGGCTTTATCAACTTTGTTGTTTTTGGCAAGCGTGTAGATATACTCTTTGTTAACATATGCGTCTGCTGAATTAGTTTTTATTTCCTCTTCCAAAATCAATTCGGCTTTGTCATATTGTTTCAGGCAGTTGTAGGAAAATGAGAGTTCAACCGCAAGTCCCTTAAACTTTGGATTTATTTTTTCAGCCTTTTCTAAATACGTCAATGCTTTTGCACATTCGCCCCAGCCGTTATACATATAGCCCCAACGATAAAGTCGTTCAACAGAATTTGTATCAGTTTTGTAATATTTAAGCCATTGGGGAATTGGTTCAATTTTAAGTTCGTCAAATTTGTTGTCTGGTATGAATGCGATTAAAATGTTGTTTGGCTCAAGCCTAACTTTCATATTTGCACTGTCAAGTTTTTTTGGCAGAAACTCTCCTGAAGGTGATACTTTAAATGTTCCTTCGTAATTAAGCGTCAAACCTGCTTGTGGGTCAATATAGATAAAGCCATAAGCATACGCACTGTCTTTGTCTGGCTTAAACGCAACCCATTTGTCTTCACTTTGCACAAAGCGCTTGTCAAAATTTAATAATGTTTGAGCGCTTATTTTGGTCGTTAAAAGAGTTGCAAGGATTAGAAAGTATTTCATAGTTCTGAAGTGTCGATTAATATGGCAGCCAACGGTACGGCTTACTGATGGACGGGAGTTTGAAAACGTAAACAGTCTTGCCGTGAGTGAATTTCTTTGAAAAACTAAACATCGCGTTTACCGTCTTACCCGGCTATTAGTAAACCGCTGTTGCACGCTGGCTGGTCAATCCTTGTCAATAATATCTCGCACCTTCTGTTGTAAAAGCTCTTTGTCTGGTAAATACAACTGATATTTTGAAATAAATATTTTATTTGTTATCCCTCGAATAGCATATTCAACAAAAATATCGTCTTTATGAGCTGAAAGAATAATACCAATTGGAGGATTGTCACCTTCAACATTCTGTTCAATCTCATAATAATTGAGGTACAAATTCATCTGTCCTATGTCATGATGTGCAACCTCATCAATCTTTAAATCTATAAGCACGAAACATTTTAATATCCGATGATAGAATACCAGGTCAATATAGTGATGCGTATTATTCACAGTCACTCTCTGCTGTCTGCCAATAAAAGCAAATCCTTTCCCTAATTCAAGCAGAAAATTCTGAAGATTGTCTATGATTTTTTGCTCAAGATGCCGTTCGGACAAACGCTGGTCCTCAGGAATATTTAGAAACTCTAAAACATACGGGTCTTTTATTATATCCTCAAAGTCCTTTACTTTATGACCTTCTTTCGAGAGAGCCAACACACCCTCTTTGTCTTTACTTAGTGCGATCCTCTGATATAGCGCCGTGGATTTATGGCGTTTAAGTTCCCGCACAGACCAGCCCTCAGCTTCTGATTGCTTTTCATAAAATTGCCGCTCTAAGCCATCGTTAATCTTTAGTAATTCATAATAATGTGACCATCCCAATTTGTGTGACAGTGTCTCACAAATTGGGTAAGCCACATAAAATGCCCTCATGTAATGAAGATTTGAACGGGAAAATCCCTTTCCCAATCGAATGGTCAATTCTTTGGAAAGTTCAAGAAGCAATTTTGCCCCATATTCCGCCTTCAACTTTCCATCTTGCTCAAAATCAATGATATACTTACCAATATGCCAATAAGTATTTAAGATCTCATTATTGATCTGTTGAGCAATTTTGCTCCGCTTTGTTGCAACAAGGTCAGAAATATTTGCGACAAGCTTAGAATATTGCGTCCTGTCAAATGTCATATCAGTAGGTTCCTTTTTCACTCGCCGAAGATATGAATTCGCCGTCGAAATTTTAGCCTTTCGCCAGCCTTGGAAAAGCTTGCGTGCAACGGTACGGCTTACTGATGGACGGGAGTTTAGAAACGTAAACAGTCTTGCCGCGATGGAATTTAATTTGAAAAATGAATAACACGTTTACCGTCTTACCCGGCTATTAGTAAACCGCTGTTAGCGGTTCGTTGTTGTTTCCGTTTTA